>PLMM01000394.1 GCA_003142495.1 Gemmatimonadota bacterium
CAGCAACACGTTGCACGACGTCTGCGAAATGCCCTGCAGCTGCTCGGCGGTGAGCCTTCCCGCGCCAGGAATCTCTCGTTCGATCACGTACTTTGGCATTCGAATCCTCGATCGGTGTGGGTGCAAGTCGTGGATCAGTGAGATGTTGTGCAGCAAATCGTAGTGGAGCGGCGCCAACGGATGCACGAGGGGCCGATGCCACGAATGTGTTCGTGGCGTCGGCTCGCGCGCGTTTCAGGTCGGTGGCGCGAACTGGCACGAGACATTGGGATTCCACATCGCGAACATGCCGCTCGGGTTGCTCCTGCCGACCCAGGCGTGCAGCCCCCAGAGCCCGAAGTGGTCGTTCTTCGAGAACTCCACGCCAAACAGCACGGGTGCGGGCTGATCAGCGCCGTGGATGGAGTAGGGGATGATGTACTCGACGCCCACGAACTGCATCGAGCCATCCTGCTGTGGCTCGTAGATCATGAGCTCGGGCTGCGTGACGACGACGGTGTCGTTCACGAGCGCGGCCTTGAGGTAGTGGATGCCCATGGCGCCGGAAGGATCGGAGAGGCAGGTGTGCCCGTCGCTCGGATCGCCGACGACCGTGGTGTAGCCCGATGCCTCGGCGGCGGAGAGGTCGTGGAAGCCGGCGACAGCCTGGCGGAGTGCGGCGAGATCCTTGTCCTGCTGGCTGACCGGGGTGGAGTCGCTGCAGGCGAGCGCGGCGAAGCACAGCAGCGTCGCGCTGCTCACGGCCGAGCGAAACGAGAAGAGTGTGTGTAACATGATGGGTCTCCTGAGCATTCCGTGATGAGTGGGTGAGGGCGATCCGCCGGTGCGGCGACGACGATTCGTGTCGAATCGCACTCCACGCGAGGTGTTATTTTTGTATGCGGGATAGCGCCCGAAATCAGCTCATTGGGACTTTCATGGCCGATACGCTCGATCAATCGAAGCGCGATTCGCCGGGCAGGAACAGCTGGCACAGCGGGCGCGAGGCCATCGACAAGATCCTCCCGTTCATCTACGAGGAGCTGCGCCGGATAGCGCACTACCGGCTGCGCGCGGAGCAGACGGGCCACACGCTCGAAACCACGGGGCTGGTACACGAGGCGTATCTGCGCCTTGCAGCGAGCGAGCGGCTCGAGTTCGAGAATCGCGCGCACTTCCTCGCGATCGCCGCGCAGGCGATGCGGCACATCCTCATCGATAGCGCGCTCACGCGGCGCACACAGAAGCGCGGGGGCGGCTTGCAGCCGCTGTCGCTCGATGCGGTGCCGATCATCGCGGAGACGAGATCCGAGGATCTGCTCGCGCTCGATGAAGCGCTCGGGCGGCTGGCCGAGCTCAACCAACGCCAGGCGCGCGTGGTGGAGTGCCGTTATTTCGGCGGAATGAACATCGAGGACACGGCCGTGGCGCTCGACATGTCGGCGGCGACGGTGAAGCGCGACTGGACGCTGGCGCGGGCGTGGCTCAACCGCGAGCTGCAGAACTAGTGGCGGATCGCGCGAGTGAGTGGCAGCGGCTGAGCGACGCGCTAGCGCTGCTGATCGATTTGCCTGCGAGCGAGCAGAAGGCGAGGCTCGATGCGATTGCGCGTGGCGATGCTGCGTTGCGGGCGGAGCTCGTCTCGCTGCTCCGTGCCCACGACGCAAGGAGCGCGCTCGATACGCCGGTGCTGGACGTGCTCTTGATCTCGCAGGAGAAGGTGGAGGCGACACTGCCGGCGTGGAGCGACGAGGTGATTGGCGCGCGCTATCACGTGCTCGCGGCGGGAGTGGGCGGGGGGATGGGCGTGGTCGTCAAGGCGTTGGATGACCGCCTCGATCGCGTGGTGGCGTTGAAGTTCCTCTCGTCGCATCTCCTCGAGAACGTCGTGGCGCGCGAGCGCTTTCGCGTGGAGGCGCGCGCGATCGCGAGTCTCGACCATCCCAACGTCTGCGCGATCTACGACATGGGCGATGCGTCGGACGATCGCTTCTTCATCTCGATGCCGTACTATCACGGCGAGACGATCGCCGCGAAGCTCGCGCGCGGGCCGCTCGCGATCGACGATGTGGTGTCGTACGCGCTACAGGCGGCGCGCGGATTGGCGGCGGCGCACGCGCGCCGGATCATCCATCGCGACATCAAGCCCGCGAATCTCATCGTGACGTCGGACGGCGTGATGAAGATTCTGGACTTCGGGATCGCGAAGCTGGGTGGCAAGGCGATGACGGCGCCGGGATTCACGCCGGGAACGACATCGTACATGAGTCCGGAGCAGACGCGCGCGGAGGTTGTTGACCCGCGCACGGATATCTGGTCACTGGGCGTGGTGATGTACGAGATGCTGACGGGGGTGCGGCCGTTTCGCGGGGCGGATGCGCGCGAGGTGTCGGTGGCGATTTGTGAGGGTGAGCTGGAAGCGATCAGTGCTCTGCGGCGAGACGTGCCGGGTGCGCTCGAGCGGCTCGTTGCGGCGATGCTGGCGAAGAGGGCGGGGGAGCGCCCGGCGACTGCGAAGGGGGTGGCGAGGGAGTTGGAGGGGATTGAATAGCCGTCACGATCGTAACGCCATTCGGATTATCCTGCGCAGCAGCGCTACCCCCGCCCCACCATCTCCGCCGTCCGCTTCGCCGCCTCACTCGCCGCCTTCACGAACGTCTCCGCCGCCTCGAGCAGCCCATGCGCCTTCGCCGCCTCGTCCAGCGCATCGACGTTCACCTTCACATTGAACGCCGCGCCGCGGCATCCCGCCTCCGCCATCAGCGCCGCCACGCCCGCATCCGCGCGCGCATTCGAGTTCCCCTGCATCGCGGCGATCTCCGCGAGCGAAGCGACTACCGCGCACGCGCGCGCCGTCTCGAGCGGCACCTCGCTCGCGCCGATCAGCGCCGCCGTGATCGCCGCCTTGCGCATCGCCTCCTGCTCCGGCGTCGCCTTCGGCAGCTTGTACGCCGTCGACACGGCCTCGTACGACTGCGCGTCGAGATCCACCAGCTCCGCGAGCCGCTGGCCGAGCGCGGCCGCCTGCATCGCGATGTCCTTGAACACCACCTCCACCTCGGCGTACTTCTTTCGCCCGATCGTCAGCCCAGCCACCATCTGCACGAGCGCCGCCGCGATCGATCCCGCGTGCGCCGCCGCGCTGCCGCCGCCCGGCGCCGGATTCGATGACGCGATCGCCGCGCGAAAGCCGCTCAGACTAATCCCGTTGCTCGCCGCTGCTCGCACCTTGTGCTCGAGCAGCTGCTCCGTCGAGAAGTTGCGCAGCTGCAGGTAGCGCGCGGCCGCATCGACGATCGCGCGCTCCGGCACGAGGCCGACAAGCTCGCTCCACGTCGGCGTCACGCCGTGCGCCGCAGCCTCCATCTTCACCATGTCGTATGCGCGGAACATCGGCGTCTTCTCGATGTCCACGAGATTCATCGACACCTGCGCCTGTCCGTCGACCTCGAGTCCCATCGCCTTCACGTTCTTCAGTCCACCAGACGATCCGCGCACCGCCTTCGCGACTTCCTTCGCCACGCCGAGATTCGTCGCGTCGCCCAAATAAACGTTGTAGGCAACCAGAAACGGCCGTGCGCCGATCGCGATCGTTCCCGCCGTTACGTGCGACTTCGCAGGGCCGAAGTCCGGCGTGCGCACGGGCGACGTGCCGATCTCGTCGCGGATCTTCTCGAACTCGCCGCGGCGAATGTCCGCGAGATTCTCGCGCGCGGGACTCGTCGCTGCGCGCTCGTAGAGAAACACGGGAATGCCGAGCTCCTTGCCAACGCGCTCGCCGAGCGTTCTCGCGAGGGCGACGCACTGCTCCATCGTCGTCCCTTCGAGCGGGATGAATGGCACGACGTCCGTCGCGCCCATGCGCGGATGTGCGCCGCTATGCGTCGTGAGGTCGATGGAGTCTCGCGCGATCGCTACGCCAGCGAACGCCGCATCGACGGCGCGCTCCACCGGCGCGACGAAGGTGACCACCGTGCGATTGTGCGACTCGTCCGAGGACACGTCGAGCACGACGACGCCATCGACCGCGGCGATCGCGTCGCGAATCTTCTGGACGATTTCCGGATCGCGACCTTCGCTGAAATTCGGAACGCATTCGACGAGCGTCATTGCACTGAGGTCAGAGTGTGGCGTTCGCCGGAGTGGCGTTTGCCAATGTCGTTGCGAGCCAGCGATGCATCGCCGGATTCCCAGCGAGCAGCGATCCATGTGTGAGCGGCACGTGCTCGCTGCCGCCAACGGTCGTCACGACGCCGCCCGCCTCGCGCACGAGCAGCACGCCCGCCGCGAAGTCCCACGGCGCGAGCGACAGCTCCCAGAACGCATCGAAGTGCCCGCATGCGACGTGCACGAGATCGAGCGCAGCCGAGCCCGGGCGGCGCATTCCGGCCGTATGCGGTGCGACCGCGGCGAAGTGACGGAGATAGAGACCGAGCGAAGCATCGCTGCCGAATGGAAAGCCCGTGCCGATCAGCGCGCGCCGCGGATCCTCGATCTCCGACACACGCATCCGCTCGCCATTCCGATGCGCGCCGCCGCCAAACGTGGCCGTGTAGCGATCGCCAGTGGGTACCTCGAGCACGATCGCAGCAACCAGCGCGCCGCGCACCGCCGCCGCGATCGACACCGCATACTCGTGAAAGCCGTGCAGAAAGTTCGTCGTCCCATCCAGCGGATCGACCACGAATACGAGCTCCGCGTCCGTCTCCGAGCTTGGCGAGAGCTCCTCGCCGAGTATCTGCGCATCGGGGTACGCGGCCATGAGTGCGTCGCGAATGATGCGCTCAGAACCCAGGTCCACTTCGCTGACGAAATCCGTCGCCGTCTTCCCACGCCACTCGATGCGCACGCGGTCTATTGCCCGCGCGCGGATGAACGCCGCCGCAGCGATCGCCGCGCACTCGATGTGCGCGAGCAGCTCCGCCGCTTCAGGAGAGCTGTCTTGCACCGCTATTTGCGCGCTCGTAGCTTGGTCGGATGTCGACAATCTTCAGCGGGATTCAACCTTCGGGAGAGCTGCACATCGGGAACTACCTCGGCGCCGTCAAGAACTGGGTCGAGCTGCAGAGCAAGTACGACTGCATCTATTGTATCGTCGACTATCACGCGATCACCGGCACGTACGCGCCCGCCGATCTGCGCCGACGCACGCGGCAGATGGCGGTGTCCCTCTTCGCCGCCGGCCTCGATCCGAAGAAATCTACGCTGTTCGTGCAGTCGATGGTGCCCGAACATACGGAGCTCGCGTGGATCTTCAACTCCGTGACGCCCCTCGGTGAGCTCGAGCGTCAGACGCAGTACAAGGACAAGGCGCAGCGCCAGGAGAGCGTCAACGCCGGCATACTGATCTATCCCGTGCTGCAGGCCGCCGATATTCTATTGTATCGCGCCGATCTCGTGCCCGTTGGCGAGGACCAGGTGCAGCACCTCGAGCTCGCTCGCGAGATTGCGCGCAGATGGAACGCGAAGTTCGAGAGCGAGCTCTTTCCCGAGCCCAAGCCGCTGCTCACCGCGACGCGCCGTATCATGGGGCTCGACGGGCAGGCGAAGATGTCCAAGTCGCTCGGCAACACGATCGGGCTGCTCGAAACGCCGGAAGCGGTGTGGGCAAAGCTCCGCCCCGCGATGACTGATCCGGCCCGAGTCCGAAAGACAGACCCTGGCACACCAGAAGTGTGCAACATTTACCACCTGCACAAGGCGTTCAACGATGCGGCGACCGTCGAGCATGTCGCGATGCAGTGCCGCAGCGCGGGGTGGGGGTGTCTCGACTGCAAGAAGGTTCTAATGGATGGGATGATGCGCGAGCTCACCCCAATTCGCGAGCGCGCGCTCGAGCTCGAGGCGCATCCCGAAATCGTTACCGACGCGCTCGCTGCGGGGGCGGTGAAAAGCGGCGAGATTGCAAAGCGGACGATGGCGACGGTGCGCGAGACGATGGGGCTCCGCTAGCAGCACGCGCATTGAACGGCGGCGCTCGTCTTGCACGTCATGTCGCAAACTCTTTTGGGAGTGCTCTCGATGGCGAAGAACGATAAAGACGGTGGAATGCTCACGCTGATCTGCATCACCTGTGGCAACGAGATGTTCTTCACCACGACGCCGCCCGCGGACGAGCCGTGCGTGCGCTGCGGCAGTACCGTCTTTCGCAGCTTCTTCACTCCCATCGCAAGCGACGAGGCAGCCGAGTCCGTGCTGGAAGATACGGCGCGCTCGATCTCTCTCGACGGCGGCTCGACCGACTCCACCGCCGGCGACCTTCGCGACCTGAACAGCCCCTGACCTCCTCCATGACGAAATCGCTGACGGGGATTTTCGGCCCCGTCGTCACGACGTTCGACGACGCGAGCGGTGATCTCGCGAGCGGTGCCTTCCGCGCGAACATCAAGGCGCACATCGCCGCTGGCCTCGCGGGCGTGCTCGTCGCTGGCTCCACCGGCGAGGCCGCGCTGCTCGACGAGGACGAGCGCCTTCGCCTCACCGAGCTCGCGCGTCCGCTCGTTCCCGCTGATCGCTGGCTCTTCACGGGCACGGGCGCCGAGTCGACGCGCGAGTGCGTGCGTCGCACGAAGGATGCGGCGGAGCGCGGCGCCGACGCGGTGCTCGTCGTCCCTCCGCACTACTACGGCGCGGCGATGACGGACGATGCGCTCTGGGCGCACTACTCGCGCGTCGCCGATGAAAGCCCGGTGCCGGTGCTCCTCTACAACATTCCGAAGTTCACGCATCTGCAGCTCGGTTCGAAGCTCGTGCAGGCGCTCGCGGACCATCCCAACATCGCGGGGATCAAAGACTCGACCGGCGACATGACGCAGCTGCGCGCGTATCTCGAGGCGCAGAGTGATTCCTTCACGGTGCTCACCGGTCACGCGGGCACGCTGCTCGACGCGATCGGCTACGGTGCGCGCGGTGCGATACTCGCGGTCGCGCTCTTCGCCGCGCCGATCATCTTCGATCTCATGGACGCGATCGCGCGCGGCGACGGTGTCACCGCGAGCGAGATCCAGGCGCGCGTGCGTCCGATCGCCCGCGACATCGTGGCCGAGCTCGGACCGTCGGGGATCAAGGTGGCGATGGATCTCGTCGGCCTCGCGGGGGGTGCCCCGCGCGCACCACTGCGCCCGCTCGGCGCCGCGGAGCGCGAGCGCGTCTCCACCCTGCTCGGCGCCGCAGGGCTCGCGCGTGTCGCGTAGCTCGTGAGCGGGGCAGAGGAGCATCTTCGCGCAATCGCGGCATTGCCGCGGCCGGCCGGCAGTGCGGCCGAGGCGACTACACGCTCGTACTGCCAGCTCATCTTGTCATCGGTCGGCTTCGAGGTGCGACATCGTCCATTCGAATATTCGACGTTCGTAGGGAAATGGGGTACGCCGCTCTTCGGCGTGGCCACGGCGGCGCTCATGCTCGCTGCGGTGAACGAGGGCGCGTGGGGCAATGGCCGACGCGCGCTTGGAGTTCTCGTGACCGGCGCGCTCATTCTTGGTGTGTGTGGCTCGCTGCTCAGCCGCCGCGGCGTGCTCGATATCCCATTCGCTCGCCTGCGGGGCATGAATCTCGTGGCGACGCGTGGCGCTCCAACGCTCTGGCTCATCGCCCATCTGGATTCGAAGAGCCAGCCGATCCCGATCGTCGTTCGCACACTCGCGATCATCGCATCGATGATCATCCTTGGTGTGGCGATGGGAGTGGCGGTCGCGCAGGTAGTCGTGCCGATGCCGATCGAGCTATGGTTCGCGCTCGCGATGGCATCAGTGCTCGTGACTCTCCCCGTGATGGCGAGCGTCGTCGGCACACGGTCACCGGGTGCGCTCGACAACGCCTCAGGGGTCGCGACGCTGCTACGCGTGGCCGAGCTGTTGCCGCGCGAGTTGCCGATCGGCGTGCTGTTGACGAGTGCCGAGGAGCTTGGACTCGCGGGCGCGCGCGCGTGGGCGCGAGAGGCATCGCCCGCGACTGCGATCAACATCGACGGAGTCGATGATATTGGACCCATGCGCCTCGTCTACACCGGGAGCAAACCGGCCGCATTGCTCGCGCTACTCGGACCAGCCTGGCCACCGCCCAGCAGGCTGCCGCCCGGCGTGCTCATGGATGGTGTCGCGTTCGCCGATGCAGGCTGGGAGGTGCTCAACATCAGCAAGGGCGGCTGGCGCACCGTGAGCCGCATCCACACGCGCGGCGACGACCTCGGGCACCTGAATGGCAGTGGGGCCGAGGAGGTTGCGGCCACGCTCGCGGGTGCGATA
>PLMM01000260.1 GCA_003142495.1 Gemmatimonadota bacterium
CTGCTCGCGATCGCGACGGGGCTCGGTGACGCGCTCCCGAACAACGGCGACGATCAGGCCGCGCCGTATCGCGCGGTGGTCGTGAACGACATGGTGCTCGACGACAAGGGCGCCAAGATGTCGAAGCACATTGGCAACGTCGTGAATCCGTGGGACGTGCTACCGCGCCATGGCGCCGATGCGGTGCGTCTCTTTCTCATCGCGTCGAGCCAGGTGTGGGTGCCGCGGCGCTTCGACGAGAGCATGATCCGCGAGCTGGCGGGGCGATTCTTTCTCACGCTCAAGAACATCTACAGCGGGATCTTCGCGCAGTACGCGAACTTCGGGTGGTCGCCGAGCGAGGCGGATCCGGCGCCGAAGGATCGTCCGGTGGTGGATCGCTGGATGCTCTCGCGCCTGGCGACGGTGGAGCGCGAGGTCGACGAGCGGCTGCAGGGCTTCGATGCGACGGCGGCGGCGCGCACGCTGATGGACTTCGTGGTCGACGACGTGTCGAACTGGTACGTGCGCCTGAATCGCGGCCGATTCTACGATGTCGACAGTGCCGACAGCCGCGCGGCGTTCGCGACGCTGCACGAGGTGCTCGTCGTGGTCACGCGGTTGCTCGCGCCGTTCTCCCCGTTCGTGAGCGACTGGATCCACAGGGAGCTCACGGGCACTTCCGTACACCTCGCACCGTTTCGTAGAGCGCTGGGTATCAACCAGGGTGAAGACGAGACGCTGGAACGCGCGATGAGCCGGGTTCGGACGCTGGCCAAGCTCGGGCGCGCGGCCCGCGAGGAGAAGGAGATTAAGGTGCGTCAGCCGCTTTCCCGGCTGGTGTGTGTCGTGCCAGATTTCAGGGCTGGGGAGCTCCGGGAACTGCTGCCGCTGCTGGCAAGCGAGCTCAACGTAAAAACGGTAGAATTCGCCGACAGCGGAAGCGCGTTGGCGACGCTCGTTGGCAAGGCGAATTTCAGGGCGCTCGGCAAGCGATTCGGCAAGCGAACACCGGAGGCGGCGAAGGCCGTCGAGGCGCTCGCGAGTGAAGAGCTGTTGAAGTTCGAGCGGGGCGAGACGGTGAACGTGACGGTGGATGGCGAGGCGTTTCCGCTGCTGAGCGACGACGTCACGATCGTTCGACACGCATCGGGGAGTTTGCTCGTACGGGAAGAGAACGGGCTGTTCGCCGCGCTCGATCCGGCGATCACACCGGAGCTGCGGCGCGAGGGTGCGGCGCGAGAGCTGGTGAGCAAGATCCAGCAGATGAGAAAGGCCGCGCGCTTTGCGGTGAGCGACAGGGTGCGAGTCGACCTCGACGGCGGTCCGGAGCTCGCAGCGGTCGTGAAAGAGTACGAGACGTACATCGCGGGCGAAGTGCTCGCGAACGAGATCACCCTGGCAGGTGGCCTCGGAGAGACACATGACGCAACGCAGACCATCGTGCTCGATGCCGAGACGGTCCGCATTGCCTTGACGAGAGTGAATTAGCGATGCCGTCCTCGACAGGCGCTAAAAAAGAGAAGCCGATGACCAAGAAGACACTGGCGCATTTCGAAAAGCGCCTGCTCGATGAGCGCAAGCGTGTGGTGAAGGAGCTGGGCAGCTACGGCGAGGCGTTCGGCGCCACGCTGCAGAGTGCCGACGGAAATCTCAGTTCGTACTCCTTCCACATGGCCGACCAGGGCACCGACGCGATGGAGCGCGAGAAGGCGTTTCTCTTCGCGAGCTCGGAGGGTCGTTTCCTCTGGCACATCGACGAGGCGCTTCGTCGCCTTTACCGGTCGCCGCAGACGTTTGGCCGCTGCCACAGCTGCGGCGAGGAGATCGATTTCGATCGCCTCGATGCACTTCCTCACGCGCGCCTGTGCTTCACGTGCAAGCAGCGCGAAGAAGATGCAAAGAAGTAGCTCGGAGTCGACCACCTTCTGGTCGATCATCGTCCTGGTCGTCGTCGCGGACTTTGCGACGAAGGCCATGGCCGCGTCCATGCTCGTGCCGCAGCACGTGCCGCGCGAGGTATTTGGCGAGTGGGCGCGGCTGACGCTCGTCCACAATCCCGGCGCCGCCTTCGGCGTGAGTGCGGGGCCATACTCGCGCCAGATATTTCTGCTGCTCACGGTCGTCGCGCTCTTCGTGCTGTCGAAGCTCTATCGCACGACTGCGCCCGGCGACCGCCTTCGTGTGATCGCGCTCGGCCTCGTGTGCGGAGGCGCAATCGGCAATCTCATCGACCGCGTGCGCTCGCCGATTGGCGTCGTGGATTTTCTCGACGTCGGCTTTCGCGATTGGCGCTGGCCCACGTTCAATGTCGCCGACATGGCGGTGAGCATTGGCGCCTTCCTGTTGGCGTGGGCGCTGTGGGGCGAGGAAGATGTGGTCGAACCGGTCCCGAAGTCGGTGACCGAGACTACGGGCGCGTGATGCCCCACCGCCGGTCGCCGAACGCATGACAGCACCGGCCACGCACGAAATCACCCTGGACGCCGACAGCGAGCTGCGCCTCGACCTGCTCTTGGCGCGCGAGCTCGGCACCTCGCGCACGCAGGCGGCAACGCTGATCGCCAACGGCAACGTGACCGTGAGCGACAAGCGCGAGAAGGCAAGCTATCGTCCCGAGGCCGGCGACCGCATCGTCGTGGTGCTCCCGACGCCGCAGTCGCGCGAGGTGATCGCGGAGGAGATTCCGCTGTCGGTGGTGTTCGAGGACGAGTACGTGATGGTCGTCGATAAGCCGGCGGGGATGGTCGTACACCCCGCACCAGGTCACTGGAGCGGGACGCTCGTGAACGCGCTCAAGGGGCGGGGCGGGGCGCTCGCGAACGAGAATGGCGAAGATCGCGCGGGAATCGTCCACCGCCTCGACAAGGAGACCTCGGGGCTCCTGCTCGTCGCCAAAACGGACGTCGCGCTCCGCAAGCTCGGCGCCGACCTCGCGGCGCGGCGCGTCGTGCGCCGCTATGCCGCGCTGTCGTGGGGGCACATCAACGGCGACCGCCTCACGGTGGACAAGCCGGTTGCGCGCGATCCGCGAGACCGAAAGCGCATGGCAATCGTCACTAGCGGACGAGCGGCGAAGACGGATTTCGTGCGACTGGCCCGGTTCGAGTCTGTCGACTTGCTGCGCGCGCACCTCCACACGGGGCGCACGCATCAGATCCGCATTCATCTCGCATCGGTGGGACACCCTGTAGTGGGGGATGACATGTACGGTGGGGGCGGTGGACGGCGGCTCGTCGAGCTTCCGGCGCACCGGCATTTCCTCCATGCGGCGTGGCTGATCTTCCCGCACCCGGTCACCGGCGAATCCGTCGAGCTTCGCTCACCTCTTCCGGCCGAGCTGCAGCGATCCCTCGCTGCGGTCGCGGAGTCGGAGGCGCTGCTCACGCACCCGGATCCGCTGGACGATCTTGGCTTCTACCGCCTCACTACCTGACAGCTCTGACATAGCGCCCCGCCAGCTGCTCCTCTTCAAGCTGGCGGATCGCATCGGTGCGATCGAGCTGGAGATCGTGCGGGAGATCCTTCCGCCCTCTCCCGCCACGCGTCTCCCCGGGGCGCCGCCGTACGTCCGCGGGCTCATAAACGTCCGGGGCACGGTCATTACCGTGGTCGACCTCGTCGCCCGCCTCTTCGACCGCCCGGCTCGCCCTGACGGCCCCGTAATGCTGCTCGAGCATCAGGGAAAGGTCGTTGGCGTGGCCGTGGACGAGGTGATCGAGGTCCAGCCCCTGCCGCCACCGGGATGGGAGACCCCAATTGGCGACTTTCTCCCCGGCGGGATCGTCTATGCCATGGGGGAGATCGACTCCCAAACTGTGCTCCTGCTCGACATCCGCGGATTGCTCACGCACGTGCTCGTTTAACGGAGGCTCAGGGTGAGTCACACTGTACTGATCTGCGACGACGCCGTCTTCATGCGCACGATGATCTCCGACATTCTCGAGGAGTCCGGCTACGAGATCGTCGGGCAGGCCGAGACGGGCGTGCAGGCGATCGAGCGCTACAAGACGCTGCGCCCCGACCTCGTGACGATGGACATCGTGATGCCCGACATGGGTGGGATTGACGCCGTGCGAGAAATCACGAGCTTCGACGCGAACGCAAAAATCCTGATGTGCAGCGCGATGGGGCAGCAGGCGCTCGTCGTCGAGGCGATCCAGGCCGGCGCGAAGGACTTCGTCGTGAAGCCGTTCCAGCCGAGCCGCGTGCTGGAAGCCGTGCAGCGCGTGCTGGGCTGAGCGGTCCGCGCCCCTCTAGCGGACCGACCATGGACTTGGCCAAATACGCCGCGCTCTTTCAATCGGAGAGCCGCGAGCAGCTCTCGACGATGAACGAGGAGCTGCTCGCGCTCGAGCGCGCGCCTGCCGCGGCCGAGCCGGTGAGCGCGGTCTTTCGCGCGGTGCACACGATGAAGGGGATGAGCGCGACGATGGGCTACGCGACGGTGACCGCGCTCGCGCACGAGCTCGAGTCGCTGCTCGATCGCGTGCGCCACTCGGAGATCACGGTCGATCGCTCGGTGACGGACACGCTCTTCGCGGCCGTCGATGCGCTGGAGCGCGCCGTGGAGATCGAGGTCGCGGGCGGGTCGGCCGAAGCGGCATCGGCGCCGGCGCTCGCGCGACTGCAGGCACTCGCGGGCGCGCGTGTGGGCGCGGGTGCGAGCGCGGCTGTGAGCGTGGCTGTGCGCGCGGCTGTGAGCGCGGCGGCTGATACGCTGCCGATGACGACGCAGGAGTTCGCGATCGCGGCCGGCGCTGCGAACGGCGCGGGTCGCGCGCAGCGAACGATTCGCGTCGAGCTTCGGCGGCTCGATGGGCTCACGAATCTCAGTGGTGAGCTCCTCGTCGCGCGCGGGCGACTCACCGATGTCGCGCACGAGATCGCGCACCCCGCGCTCGACGAGGCGCTCGCGCAGGTGTCGCGGCTCATCTCCGATCTCCACGAGGAGATCATGGCGAGCCGCATGGTGCCGGTCGGCCAGGTGTTCGATCGTTTTCCGCGTCTCGTGCGCGACGCGGCGAGCTCACTCGGCAAGGAGATCGAGCTGACACTCAACGGCCGCGAGATCGAGCTCGATCGCTCGATGCTCGACGAGATCGGCGAGCCGATCGTGCACTTGCTGCGCAACGCGGCCGATCACGGCATCGAGAAGCCGGACGTGCGCGAGCGCGCGGGGAAGCCGCGCGCGGGACAGCTCGCGCTCACCGTCACGCGCGAGCGGCAGATGGTGACGATGCGCGTTGAGGACGACGGCCGCGGCATCGATCGCGACCAGGTGCTCGCCCGCGCGCGATCGCAGGGGCTCGTCGACGCAACGGTAGAAGCGCTCAACGACGAGGAGCTGATCCGCATCATCGCGCGCCCGGGCTTCAGCACGGCGGAGAAGATCACCGATATTTCGGGGCGCGGTGTGGGCATTGATGTCGTCCTCACGCGCGTCCGCGAGTTGGGCGGTGCAGTCGAGATTCGCTCGGTGCCCGGTGACGGGACGACGGTGACGCTCCGCCTGCCGGTGACGCTCGCGATCGTGCGCGCGCTGCTCCTTCGGGTTGATGGCGAGATGTACGCGGTGCCGATGACGCACGTGCGGGAGACGGTCGAGCTGCGCCAGGAGGCCCGGCGCCGCGTGCAGGGGCGGGAAGTGATGTTGCTGCGCGACGAGGTCGTGCCGCTCATGCACTTTCGCGAAGTCGTAGGACTGCCGGAAGCGCGCTTCGTGAGCGCGGACGGCACGACGCAGGTTATCGTGATCGAGAGCGAGGGGCGCCGCACCGGGCTCGTCGTCGACGAGTTTGCAGGACAGCAGGACATTGTCGTGAAGGGCTTCGACGGTGTGCGGGATGGGCTCGCGTTGTTCAGCGGCGCCACGATTCTAGCCGATGGCGTGCCCGCGCTGATCGTCGACGTACGCAGTCTTCATTAGGGAGCGCGCGATGGCGGACCTGCTGCAACTCAACAGCCTGGAGCTCGACGCGCTTCGCGAGACCGCGAACATCGGCGCGGGACACGCCGCGACGGCGCTCTCGCAGATGACCGGCGACACGATCATGATCACCGTGCCGACGATCACGATCGCCGCACTCGAGGACGTGCCGTCGCGCATCCTCCCCGAGGAGGAGCCGATCGTCGCGGTGCTCATGCAGATGATGGGCGATCTCACCGGGCGCACGCTGCTCGTCTTCCCGCATCCTACCGCGGTGCGCCTCGCGCAGCTCATGCTTCGCCGCCCCACCGTCGCCAACGGCGCCTTCGGTGAGCTCGAGCAGTCCGCGATCAAGGAAGCCGGCAACATCCTGAGCGGCGCCTACATGAACGCGCTCAGCGAATTCATGGGACTCATGCTGCTGCCGTCGCCGCCGAGCCTCGCGATCGACATGTCGACCGCGGTGCTCAACACGGCGTATCTGCAATTCGGAACGGATCGCGACATGGTCGTCGCCGTGGAAACACAGTTCTATTTGCAGGGCGAGGGCCAGGAGCTGCGCGGCTTCTTTCTGCTGCTCCCCGATGCCGCATCGCTGCAGGTCATTCTTCGTGCGGTGAAAGTCCTGTGACGCAAAATGGCGCATCCGCGACCCCGATCTCCGAGCGCGACCGCGACATCCTGCGGTCGTTCGCGCGGCGCATCGATGGCTCCGATGCAGGTGCGCACAACAACCTCGGCGTCCTCTACTACAACAAGGGGATGTACGAGGACGCGGTGTCCGCGTTCGCGCGCGCGCTCGAGATCGATCCGAAGATGCAGGTGGCGCAGCGGAATCTCGAGGTCGCGTACTTTCACACGGGCTACTACGATCGCCGCGTGACGGAGCTCCGCGACCGGCTTCGTACGCACCCGGATGATCGGGACGCGCGCTGGGAGCTCGGCCGCGCGTACGCAGCGATCGGCGACGGGAAGGAAGCGGTCGCGGAATTCAACGCGATCCTGCAGTACGCGCCGAACGACATTGGCGCGATCGTGCAGCTCGGCCTGGCCGAGAAGGCAAATGGCGATCTCGAGAAGGCGCAGTGCTGGCTCGATCGCGCGCTCGCGCTCGACGAGAAGAGCCCGCTCGTGCACCAGTACATCGGCGAGGTGCGCTACAACCGCGGGCTCAACGATCAGGCGCTCACCGCGCTGCATCGCTCGATCGAGCTCTCCCCCGAGAACGCCGACGCGCACTATCTCCTCGGCTTCGTGCTCGGCGATCTCGGCCGCCACGAAGAGGCGCGCATGTCGACGAAGCGCGCGATTCAGCTCAATCCGTCGCTCTCGCGCGCGCAGGCGAATCTCTCGATCGACCGCTACAACACCGCGCGCTACAACGAGCTCGTTCCCGAGCGGCAGGAGCGCCGCTCCTCTGCGCTCGAGCTGTCGACGGACGGCCACCTCGCGCACTACAACCTCGGTCTCGCCTTCCGGCAGAAGGGCTACTACGCCGAGGCGTTGAAGGAGTACAAGCTCGCGCTCGAGCGCAACGAGGATGAGAATCTCGTGCGTCAGGCGATGGCCGAAGTGCATCTGCTCAAGAAGGATGCGTCGGCCGCGATCGAGCTCTACGACCAGATCCTGCTCGCGCAGACGGACTCGCCCAAGCTCTGGTGCGAGCGCGGTGTGGCGTTGCACCAGCAGGGGCAGCACGCCGCAGCGGCGGCGAGCTACCGTCGCGCGCTCGCGATCGATCCGGCGTACGCGATCGCGCACAACAACCTCGGCGTCGCGCAGTATCACGCGGGCGAGACCGAAGGCGCGGTGGACTCCTTCCGTGCCGCGCTGTCGTCGCAGCCGAACTTCGTAAAGGCGTGGCTCAACCTCGCGCTCCTGCTCTTCCGCGGAAAGCGGCTGCAGCTCGGGCTCGAGTCGTATCGCCAGGTGCTCACCCTCGAGCCCGAGCAGCCTGTTGCGTGGAACGGCGTTGGCCTCGTGCTCGCGGAGCTCAAGAAGTTCGAGGACGCGCGCAACGCGTTCGGCCGCTCGATCCACTCGCGTCCGGCGTTCGCCGAGGCGCACTACAACCTCGGCTTCACGCTCTCGAACCTCGGCGACTTCGAGGGTGCGCTGCGCGCGACGAAGCGCGCGCTCGAGCTCGACCCGTACTACACGCCGCAGAAGTTCGAGCTCGCGATCGATGTCGAATACGAGGATCCCGATCTCTCGATCGCGCCGGAGCTCGGCGGCGGCGAGCACACGGCCACGGGCGTCGACAACTTCGCATTCGATGCGGAGATTCTCGACTCGCTCTTTACGCAGCTCTCGCCGGACGGTCTGCCCGAGGCCGAGATGGCGAAGCCGCCCACGGTCGAGACGATCGCCGAGCAGCACTTCGTGCTCGCGAACGACTATCTCGCGAAGGGGATGCTCGATCGCGCGGCGGTCGAGGCGAATCGCTCACTCGTGCGCGGCGCGCCCACGGCCGAGGGCTTTGCGATCCTCGGCGAGATCTTCATGCGTCAGGGACTCTTCGGCGAGGCGCTCGAGCGCTATCGGAGCGCTCGTCTGGGCGCGCCAGTGAATGCCAAACTGCTCGCGGGCGAGACGCGCGCGCTGCTCGCGCTCGATCGAGTGGTCGAGGCGCGCTCGACGGCGGAGACGTTGCTGAGCGTCGATGGCGGATCGGTGGAGGCGCTGCTGCTCACCGCTGCCGCGCGCGCGCGTGCGGGCGATCCCGCCGCGGCGCGCGAGCTGCTGCGCAGCGCGCGGCGACTCGCCCCTGCGCGCGCAGACGTGCTCAAGGAGTTCGGCGACGTCGCGCGGCTCGCGGGCGATGTCGACGGCGCGATCGCGGCGTATCGCAATGCGCTCGATCTCGATCACGACTTTGCGGTGGTGCACTACGAGCTCGCGCGACTGCTCGCCGAGCGCGGTGAGCCGGCCAAGGCGGAAGAGTCGCTGCTCGCGGCGCTCGAGGCCGTGCCCACGTACGTGGAGGCGATGCTCGCGCTCGCGAACGTGCGCCGTCGCTTCGGGCGCGTCGAGGCAGCGCTGCCGCCGCTGGTCGAGTTGCTGCGGCGCGATCCGTACAACATCGACGCGCTGCTCTCGCTCAGCGAGGTGCTGCTCGAGCTCGACCGCTACGACGATGCGGCGATCTCGATCGATCGCGTGCTGCGCTTCGACCCGCGTCACGTGCTCGCGCTCTTTCTCAAGGGACAGCTGCTCGCCGACCGCCACCGCTACCGCGATGCCATCGGCACGTGGCAGCGCGTCATCGAGCTCGAGCCCGATGGCGATCACGCGCGCCGCGCGCGTCGCGAATCGCGGACCGCCGCCGATCTGCTCCGGATCTTCCAGAGCCGGCAGGAGGTCGCGTAGATGGCCATCGAGGGACCACTTCGCGAGCTGGGCATCCACGACGTCTTCCAGCTGCTCGACCTCAGCCGGAAGACCGGCGCGCTCACGGTGACATCGGTGCTGCGCGACAATCAGGGGACGGTCTACTTCGATCACGGTGCCGTGGTGTTCGCAGCGATTCGCAGCAATCCGCATCCGCTCGGCGAGCTGCTCCTGCGTGGCGGCAAGATCACCGAGGCGGACCTCGCGCGCGCGCGCGACGCGCAGCGCACGGCGAAGTCGCGGCGCAAGCTCGGCGAGCTGCTCGTCGAGAGCGGCTCGCTCACGAGCAAGGAGCTCGAGCGGCAGGTGCGCTTCCAGGTCGAAGAGGTGGTGTTCGAGCTGATGTCGTGGCGCGAAGGCTTCTTCTCCTTCGAGGAGCAGGAAGTGAGCGACGCGCCGGCCGAGGCGAACATTCGAATCTCGACGGAGTCGCTGTTGATGGAGGCCGCGCGCCGCATCGACGAGTGGTCGCGCATCGAGGGGAAGGTCGCGCACCTCGGCGTCATCCCGGTGCTCGCGCCCGTCGCCGACGATCATCCCGGTTTCCTCGACCTGCGCCCGCGCGAGTGGGAAGTGCTCGCCGAGATCGACGGCTCGCGCGACCTCCGCGCGATCGCGACGCTCCTCGCGCAGAGCGAGTTCGATGTCGCGCGCGTCGCGTATGGCTTGCTCTCGACCGGCATCGTCGAGCTGCGCAACGGAGTGCATCCGCCGGAAGCGACTGCGGATGGCGCGACGCCCGCGTCGCCGACGACGGTCATGCCGCTCGAGGCCGCGGCCGTCGCGCTGCATTCCGGGGAGCCGCAGGTCGCCCTCGCGATCTGTGAGCGCATCACCTTCGAGACGCCGGAGCTGGCGGAGGGGCATCTGCTGCACGCGCGCGTGCTGAACCGGCTCGGGCGGCAGGACGAGGCGGCGCGCGCCATCGCGCGCGGCATCGAGGCCGATCCGCTGAACTCCGATCTGCACGCCGAGAGCGGCTACTGCGCCGCGTGGACGGGCGACTACCTCGATGCGCTCGCGTCGTGGGAACGGTCGCTGCGTTTGAACCCGGGAAGTCCCGACGCACAACGAATTCGAGCGGCGCGCGATGCGGCGAGCCGTCTTCGCTGCCTGCTGCAGGAGCACATCGATGTCTGATGAGATCAGAAGGCTGAGTGAGGAGCTCGCGCGAGATCCGTCGAGCCTCGTGTTCATGCAGCTGGGGGAGGCGCTGCGGCGCGCGGGGCAGCTCGACCTGGGGCTCAAGGTCGCGCATCGCGGACTCGAGCGGCACGCGCACAACGCGGACGCGCACGATCTGCTCGCGCGCATCCGCGTCGATCGCGGCGAGCTGCAGGACGCCTTTGATGAATGGGACATGGTGCTGCGACTCGCGCCGAGTCACGTGGGTGCGCGAAAGGGGATGGGGTATGTGCTCTTCAAGCAGGGGAAGCTGGCCGAGGCAGAGCAGCATCTGAGCACGGCCGCGACGCACGATCGCGGCGACTCATCGATCGCGACGGCGCTGCGCATGGTGCGACGGCTGCTGCGGTACGCGCACGTCGCGGGGAACGGCAGCGGCGCTCCCGGCCACGCGGAGCTCGTCGCGGCGCAGCGGCGCGTGGAAGAGGAAGCGCGGCTGCTCTTCGCCGACATCTTAGGCGAGGGAGAGCACACGGCGCTGCTCCTCAACGCCGATGGCCTCGTTGCGGCGGGGCTGTACGTCACGGCCGATGGCGAGGATGTGTCGCAGGAAGTCGGTGCGGCGCTCACGGGCGTGCGCGATGAGGCGTTGCGTGCGGTGCGCCATCTCGATCTCGGCGCGTGGAAGGCGGTGGTGTACGAGACCGATCTCGCGACGATCGCGCTCGCGCCGGCCATCGACGAGTCGATGGTGCTGGTCGCGGCAGGGCGATCGGTGCCGCTGGGCTTCGTGCGGCGCGTGCTGGACCGATGCGTGCTACGCGCGACCACCTGGCTCGAGGAGGTTGCATGAGCGCGTCGCCGTTCGATGGGATCCTGTCGCTGCTCATTCGGCAGCGCGGCGTACTCGGCTGTCTCGTCGTCGGCGAGGCGGATGGCATCATCGTCGACTCGAATGTGCAGGTCGGAATCCAGGCGAACGTCGTCGCGGCGCTGGCGGCGGCGCTCTACCGGAAGGCGCGCCTCACCTCTGCTGCGGCCGGGCTGAGCACGATCGGCTTTCTTCAGCTCGAGGCGGAGAAGGGGCACATCTGCGCGATCGGTCGCGACGGGCTGGTGCTGGTGACGCTGGCCGAGCCGCGCGCGCACATCGGCAGGATTCGCGGGGCGATGCTCGAGTCGTTGAGCGTTCTCGCGTGAGAACTCACGTTGCGGAGCCATGGATCGAGGCTCCGCTCCAGACGTTCGTCGACGACGCGGGGGCGCTCTTCGCGCTCCTGCTTCACCCGAACGGGCAGGTGATGGGCCAGTTCGGATTTACGCGTGCCGTGGATGTCATGGCTGCATGCGCGCTCGCCGCCGCGATTCATGCGTCCGCGGGGGAGCTGGGGCGCGAGCTGGATGGGAAGCCGTTCCGCGAGATGTATCATGCGGGGAAGAACCGGCAGATCTTCATTGGCGACGTGCCGACGACGCGGCACCGCTTCGTTTTTCTCACCGTTTTCGATGCGGAAAGCTCACTTGGGCTGGTTCGCATCTACTTTCAGGAGTTGTGCGCGCTGCTCGAGAACGCTCAGCCGCCTGCTCTTCCGCAGACGCCGATCTCCGCCGCATCGCTCGAGCAGGACCTGAATCGCAATCTCGCCATCCTCTTCGGTCGCGCGCCGCGCGATTCGAATGGCAGCGAGTCGTCCATCTCCCTCGCCTGAAGCGCCGTGTCACTGGTCAACTACGCCACTCGTGAGATCACCTGCAAGATCGTCTAC
>PLMM01000307.1 GCA_003142495.1 Gemmatimonadota bacterium
GTGAGTCGGAGAGCGTGTCGTGCAGCACGGCGAGCAACCCGGTGCCGGTGTACTCGGGGTAGACGTCGATGGCGCCGGAGCGGAGCGCCTCGATGGCGATCTGGGTTTGGCCGAGTCCGGGCTTGCGATCGACGGCTATTCCGTGCGCCTCGAGCGTCTGCGCAAACATCTCGGCCAGAAGGTACGACTCGCCGAAGGGCTTCGAGGCGACGATGACGGGTGCGGTGCGAGCTTGTGCGCGTGCGACGCCCGGCACGAGAGCGAGTACGAGCATCGCCCGGCATGTGAGTGCCATGGCGCTCCTCACGCGAGCCCCCGCAGCGGCGCTGACGCCGCGAGGGCGCGCTCGAGCAGCGTCGCGACGTAGGGTGTCGCGGGCGCAGATGCCAGCGTGTCGATCGTGCCCCGTTGCTCGATGCGGCCGTTGCGCATCACCACCAGTTCGTCCGCGAGGCGCGCGGCCTCCGCCAAGTCGTGCGTGACCATCAGCATCGTGAACGACAGCTCGTGGCGCAGCGTGTCGAACGCCGCCTGGAGATCGGAGCGCGTAATCGCGTCGAGTGCGCCGAACGGCTCGTCCATGAGCACGACCGCCGGCCGCGCCGCCAATGCGCGCGCGAGCGCCGCGCGCTGCCGCTGCCCGCCCGAGAGCTCGTGCGGAAAGCGCGCGCCGAACTTCTCCGCCGAAAGACCAACCAGCGCCAGCGTCTCCGTCGCGACGGCGCTCGCGTTCGGGATGCCGAGCAGCGTGGGTACGAGCGCGACGTTGCGGAGGATGCGCCAGTGCGGCATCAGTCCACCATCCTGCGGCACGTAGCCGATCATCCGGCGCAACGCCACGCTCGGCATCTCGCGCACGCTTCGCGCGCCAACCGAGATCGCGCCACTGCTCGGCTCGACGAGGCGGTTGAAGCAGCGCAGCAGCGTGGTCTTCCCCGATCCGCTCTCGCCAACGAGCGCGACGCTCCTTCCCGCCGCGACGTCGAGGCTCACGCCGTCGAGCGCGAGCACGTCGCCGTAGCGCTGGACTATTTCCCGCGCGCGGAGCGCGAGCGGCTCGCGGCGCGTCTGTTGCTCGGCACGCTGATTCACGCATTCAAGCTGCCGTCTCGCGTGTCGCGTGGCAACGCAAACGAGGCTTTCGCGTTATCATCCGCGAATGCTGCTGCCGCCGCCCGCCACGCTCTGGACCGTCGGCCACTCGACGCGCACGATCGACGAGCTCCTCGAGATCCTCGCTGCGCACCGTATCACGCGAATAGCGGATGTGCGCCGCTTCCCGGGCTCGCGCGCGCACCCGCAGTTCAATCCCGACTCGCTGCGCGAATCACTCGCCGAGCGCAGCATCGAGTACTCGCCGATGACTGAGCTCGGCGGGCGCCGCACTCCGCTCCCCGACTCCCCGCACGTGGAGTGGATGAACGCCTCCTTCCGCGGCTACGCCGACTACATGGACACGCCTGCATTCGCGGCCGCGGCGGAAACGCTCGCGGCGCTCGCGCGCGAGGATCGCGTGGCGGTCATGTGCGCGGAGGGCGTCTGGTGGCGATGCCACCGCTCGATGATCGCCGACGACTTCAAGGCGAGCGACTGGAAGGTGATGCACATCATGGGCAAAGGCGAGGCGAAGGAGCACCCGTATACGTCGGTGGCCAAGGTGATCGACGGCAGGCTCACTTACTGAGGCCGCGCGCTCGCGCCGCCGCCGCGGCCGTTCTCCCCCCGGCCTCGCTCGCGTGATAGCTTCAATCGCGGGCACAACGCCCCTCGCCCGCGACGAACCCCACCCCCACCCTCGCCCCGCCGCGCGCACTCGCCCAGATGACCTTTCAGCGCAAGATGCTGTTCGGCTTCTCGCTCATGGTCCTCCCCGCGCTGCTCATCGGGATCGAGGCGATTCGCACGAACGTCCTCGAGCGTGATGCCCTCCAACTGCTCGGCCAGAACATGGCCCGCACGCGCACGTATTCCGAGCTCGAGACGGCGATGTTCAACCAGAGTGAGATCATCTGGCGCTATCTCAGCGGGCTCGACCCGCACGCACGCGATGAATTCCGCGCAACCGGCGTCGTCATCAAGTATTGGCAACAGCGCTGGCGATCGGAGCTCCGGCCCAATGAGTCGCAGCTCGCGAACAGCACCGAGGAGATTCAGCGCCGCATCGAGCTCGTCGCGGACAGCGTCTTTGCGCTCTACGACTCGGGGCAGCGCGAGGCATCGTATCACATGGCGCAGCGCGATCTCCGCGATCAGCTCCTCCCCGCGCTCACGCAGCTCAATCGCGACATCTATCGCCAGGCGCGCGAGTCGAGCGTGCGCGGCGCGTACTCGCGCCTCGAGGAGATCGTCACCGGCGAGCGCGACGCGCTGATCGCGATCCTCATCTTCGCCGTCGGCGCCGGGCTCCTCGCCTCGTGGCTCATCTCGCGCGGGCTCGCGCGCCCGATCAGTCAGCTGCGCATGGCCATGGCGCGCGTCGGCGCAGGCGAAGTCGAGCTCCCGATCGACGTCAGCTCTCCTGACGAGATCGGCGACCTCGCGCGCTCCTTCGCGCAGATGACGGAGAGCCTCGAGCAATCGCAGGCCGGCACCACGCGACTCAACTCCGAGCTCCAGCGCAAAGTCTCGCAGCTCGAGACGACGCAGGCGCAGCTGGTCCAGTCCGAGAAGCTCGCATCGATCGGCGAGATGGCCGCCGCCGTCGCCCACGGGATTCGCAATCCGCTCGCTAGTCTCCGCGCCGCCGCGCAGGTTGCGCTTCGCCACCCCGAAGCCTCATCGTCGCGCGAGCATCTCACCGTCATCATCGAAGAGGTCGACCGACTCGACCGGCGCGTGAGCCACCTGCTCAGCTTCTCGAAGCCTGCGCCCTACCATCCGCTGCGCGAGAGTGTCGCGCGCCTCGTCGAGGATCTGCTTCCGACGTTCAGCGAGCTGCTCCGCGAAAAGGGCGTGCAGCTCACACTCGACATCGCGACCAAGCTCCCCGATGTTCGCGTCGACCCGATGCAGCTCGAGCAGGCGCTCGTCGAGATTGTCTCCAACGCGCTCGACGCGATGCCGAACGGCGGCTCGCTTCGTATCTCGGCAAGCGCGACCGGCGCGACCGGCGCGACCGGCGATCACGCCGTTGTGATCGTCGAAATAGCAGACACCGGCGTCGGCATCCCCGCGCGCGCCCTCGAATCAGTGTTCGAGCCCTTCTTCACCACGCGCACCGAAGGCACTGGACTCGGGCTCGCGATAGCCAAGCGCTACGTCGAGCAAAACGGCGGCGCGATCGAGATCTCGAGCGTCGCGGGCGCAGGCACGACGGTGCGCATTCGTCTTTCAGGCATCGAGGACGATGCGCCCGCCGGCGCATCATCCAGCGCGCCGCAAGCCGCTCACTCTACCGTGAGCGGCGCATGAGCGGCCCGACCGTTCTCATCGTCGACGACGAGCGCACACTCGCGCGCTCCATCAAGACCTTCCTCACCGAGTCCGGCTACGAGGCCGAGGTCGCCGGTGATGCGGAGACGGCGCTGCAGCTGCTCGAGAGTTTCCGCCCCGACGTCATCTTCGCCGACGTGCGCCTCCCGGGAATGGGCGGCATCGAGCTGCTCGAGCGCATCCGCGATTTCGACTCGTCGATCCCCGTCATCATCATGACCGCCTACGGCAGCATCGAAGGCGCCGTCGAAGCCGTCAAGCTCGGCGCCTTCGACTATCTCAAGAAGCCCGTCGATCTCGAAGAGCTCAAGCTCCTCGCCGATCGCGCGCGAGAGACGTCGCTGCTCAAACAGGAGCTGTCGTACTACCGGAATCGCGAGGCGAAGAAGCTTCCGTTCGCCGGCATGATCGGCGAGTCGCCTGTCATTCGCGCAGTCATGGAACAGGCGCGACAGATCGCCGCGCTCGATGACACGCCGCCCGTGCTCATCACCGGCGAAACCGGAACGGGCAAGGGACTGATCGCGCACACGATCCACGCGTCTGGGCCGCGCGCGTCGAAACCGTTCATCGAAGTGAACTGCACCGCGCTCCCCGCGAGCCTCATGGAGGCCGAGCTGTTCGGCCACGAGCGCGGCGCGTTCACCGATGCGAAGCAATCGAAGATCGGACTCTTCGAGGCCGCGGAACGCGGCTTCATCTTCCTCGACGAGATCGGAGATACCGAGCTCCCACTGCAGGGGAAGCTCCTGCGTGCGATCGAGGAGCGGATGGTGCGGCGCGTCGGCGGAATTCGCGACCGAAAGATCGATGTGCGCATTCTCGCGGCGACGAATCGCGATCTCGAGCGCGAGGCGCAGGCGGGCACCTTCCGCCGCGACCTCTACTTCCGCCTGGCCGTCATTCTCCTCCGCCTCCCGCCTCTTCGCGAGCGCGGCGACGACGTGCTCCTGCTCGCCGATGACTTCGTGCGCCGCTACAGCACGAAGTACGGCAAGGATGTGAAGCGCATGAGCCCCGCCGTGCGCGACGCACTGCTCGCATACTCGTGGCCGGGAAACGTGCGCGAGCTCAGTCACGTCATGGAGCGCGCCGTGCTCTGGAGCCAGGGCGGCGTTCTCGAGGCGGAGCAGCTGTCGCTCACGAAGCTCGACGACACGCAGTCGCGCGAACCCGCTGCAGCCGTGGATTCCGATGCGAACGGCGACACCACCGCGCCGCTCATGCCGCCAAGCGCGCTCCCGCCGCGCGGAACTGATCTCGCCCAGTGGGAGAAGTCGATGATCGAGCAGGCACTGCGCGAAGCCAACGGGAATCAGACGCAGGCCGCCCAGCGACTCGGCGTCAGCCGCGATACACTTCGCTACCGTCTCAAGAAATTCGGAATTCAGTAAACCAACATGCACGTCACTCTACTCGGTACGGCTGCGGGAGGCGGATTTCCGCAGTGGAATTGCTGGTGCCCCACCTGCCGCGTCGCGCGTGAGGATCCCGAGCGCGCGGGCCCGCGCTCGCAATCATCGATCGCCTTCAGCGCCGACGGCGTACGATGGTTCCTCGGCAACGCGTCCCCCGATGTGCGCGAGCAGATTGCGCAGCTACCACACGCCGAGGTCACGGGCGTGCGCCACGTGCCAGTGGAGGGAATCGTTCTCACCGACGCGGAGCTCGACCATACGCTCGGTGTCACGCTCCTGCGCGAGGGGCGGCGGCTGCAGATCGTCGCGACGCCAGCCGTCATTCACACGATCGCCGAGGATTCGCGCGTGTTGCCGGTGACGGAGGCCTTTGCGACGGTGAAGGTCGTCGAGGTCGACCTGGGCAATGCGGTGTCGCTCGACTATCGCGACGGGAGCGCGAGCGGACTCACCATCGAGATGAAGGCCGTGCGCGGCGACCCGCCACGCTTCGCGCGGCGAGAGGAAGTCGGGCACACGGTGGCGGCATTCATTCGCGATACGCGCACCGGTAAGGAGTGCGCGTTCGTGCCCGGCTGCGGCGGCCTCGGCCCGAAGCTGCTCGCGCGCCTCGACCAGGCGGAGCTGTTGCTCTTCGACGGCACCTTCTGGACGGACGACGAGCTCGCCCGCCTCGACATCTCTGATCGCCTGGCGCTGTCGATGGGGCACGTGCCGATCTCGGGGGCTGAGGGAAGCCTGGCGGCGCTGTCGCAACTCAAGTGTCGGCATAAGGTTTACACCCACATCAACAACACGAATCCGATGCTCATCGAGGGGTCGGAGGAGCGCGCGGCGGTCGAGGCCGCGGGGATGATCGTGGGCATGGATGGGATGCGCTTCGAGATCTGAGGCGCGCGTTTTGCGCGCGTGTCGTGCATTCCCCCCCCACCATGCGGTATGCTATCACCATGTCCAGCTCTCTCCTTTCCGCGCCAACGCTTGCCTCGCCGCCGGCGCCGCCGATCCCGAAGCTCGAGCGCCCGCTCGCGCCCGAGGCGCTGATCGCCGCGCTGCGCGGCTTTCATGGCTCGTACTATGTCGAGCATCCGTTTCATCATCTGATGCACGACGGCAAGCTCACGCAGCGACAGATGCAGGGATGGGTCGCGAATCGGCTCGCGTACCAGCGCGCGATCCCGCGCAAGGATGGCGCGATCATCTCGAACTGTCCCGTGCCCGAGGTGCGTCGCAAGTGGATCCAGCGCATCATCGATCACGATGGGCTCAAGGAAGGCGAGGGCGGCATTGAGAAGTGGATTCAGCTCGGAATCGCGTTCGGTGTTCCGCGCGAGGAGATGGAGGACGAGAGGCACGTACTTCCCGGCGTGCGCTTCGCTGCGGAGATGTACGTGAACTTCTGCAAGACGAAGCCGTGGGTGGAAGCGGCGGCTTCGTCGCTCACCGAGTTGTTCGCGCCGGACATCATGCGGCGCAGGCTCGAGTCGCTGCCCAAACACTATCCGTGGATTCGCGCGGACGCGTACGACTATTTCAATAGTCGCTTGACGCAGGCGCCGCGCGACAGCACTCACGGCCTCGAGATCGTCACGACGTACTGCACCACCGTCGAGACGCAGCAGCGCGCGTTCGAGGCGCTGGCGTTCAAGATCGAGATGCTCTGGGTGATGATCGACACGATCTACAACGCGTACCGCGAAGAGTGACGGCGATGGCACTCACGAGCGCATCGCGCCCCAAGCTCTGG
>PLMM01000323.1 GCA_003142495.1 Gemmatimonadota bacterium
TCGTGATCCGTCCGACGAGCCCCTGATTCGGCGCGCCGGCCAGCAGCTTGTCCATGTCGTAGATCTGCGCATACGACTTCGCCGACGTCGACGTGAACAGCAGCACGCGTCCATCCGAGTGCTTGTACGTGTAGATGTTGTGAAAGCCACCGGGCGCATCGGGCACGTGAATGCGCGCGACCTCCTTTACCGTGGTCGAGTCCGGAAGCCCCGTGACGTCGAAGACGATCGCGCCGAGATCCGCATCCGGCGATCCCTGGCTGAACTGGAAGCACTGGACGAAGTAGTAGCGCCCGTGCGTCTTGAAGTAGCGGCCACGCAGCGCGCCGAGCCCCTTGTGCAGCTCGGGATTCTCGATGTTCCAGGTGTAGATGACCTTCGCCTTCTCCTTCCCGATGTCCTTCACGCTGATGATCGTGAAGCCCGTCGGCTGATAGATCCCGCGCGAGACGTACGCGTAGGGGCGAGCCATCTCCTGCTCGATATCGATGTCCGAGACGCGCAGATATCCGCCGAGCGGAATGTGCGCCACCATGTGCACGTTCGGGCTTCCGGCCTGCCCGGGGAGCGGATGCCGCGTCTGCGCGCCCGCGCTCGCAAAGGCGAGCACCACGAGCGCCGCTGCGCACGCATGACTACCTGTCGCGCCGTACCAATGCCGCTTCGACATATCGTTCTCCGCTCCGAGTGCCAGTGATCTTTCGCGTTCCATTCGATTAGCTCGCATCGACCTTGAGGACCGCCATCATTCCGGATTCGACGTGCTCGCCGATGTGACAGTGCAGCATCCACGTGCCCGGATTCGAAAGGTCGATCAGCAAGTCCACCGTCGAGCCGACGGGGATGATCGCCGTGTCCTTCCAGACGAGATACGGATTTGGTTTGCCGTCGCGCGCGACCACCAGAAAGCGCTCGCCGTGCAGATGTATCGGGTGATTCATTGGATGCATCGAGCTCGGGTCGTTGTAGATCCGGAGCTTGATCACGCTCCCCTGCTTGAATCGCCAGGCGATGTTCATGTTCTCGGCGCCCGTGCGCTTGTCGCGGATGATCCACCGCACTTCCTTCCCGGTCGCGACCCAGTTCATGTCCGACATGCCATCCGACCATTCGAGCGGCGGGCGGAAGAGCGTGTCGACGCTCATGAACTGCATCACGGGAATCGGGAGGTCGTGGATGGACGTGGTGAGTACGACCTCCTCATCCGGCGCCTTGTCGAAGTACTGGCGGAAGCGCGCGATATCCTGAAGAGCGGCGCTGTCGTCGTGCATCACCCCGAAGGACGCGCTGGCAGCCGTCGTTCGCCCCGACACCGCGACGTGCCCCATCGTGTCGACATCCGGGGAGAAGACGCCGAGGAAGTGATCGATGCTCTGTACCTGATTCACCATCGCGACGTCGCCTGTCTTGTCGAAGCGCACATCGACGACGTAGCGCTCACCCGGTGCGATCACGACGCTCGGCACCGCGACCTCTCGCGTGAAGGCACCGAGGTCCGAGGCGATCAGCTTCATCGACGCGTCGCCGAAGCTGATGTTGAAGGTGCGCGCGCTGGCGACATTCGTGAGCATCAGGCGCACGACCTCGCCGGCGGCAGCGGCCATGTGCCAGCGCGGCTCGCCGTTCACGAGGAGCATGTTCCCGAAGCGCCCCATCAGCGCGAAGTTCGGCGCGGTTTTTCCGTAGGCGATGAGGCTGTCGCCGTCGAGCAGCAGATCGCTGAGAATGAGAAATTTGGTGCGCGCGGGTGCTTGCGCGCTGCGCGGCGACGTGGGCTCGACGTACAGGTTTCCGTAAAGCCCCATCGGCAGCACGATGTCTTCGCGCACGTGGTCGTGATACCAGAACACACCGGCGTCGGGGCAGTGCACCGCGTAGACGAAGGCGGCGCCCGGCGCAACGGCGGGCTGCGTGACACCGGGGGACCCGTCGTAGGCGTTCTTCACGCGCACGCCGTGCCAGTGGATCGTCGCGGGTTGATCGATGCCGTTGCGAAAGCGTACGTAGAAGGTGGCGCCCTGCTTCACGCGAAAGCGCGGGCCAGGCGCCTCGCCGTTGAACGCGTACATCGCGAGCGTGTGGCCGCCGATCGTCCGCTGCACGACCGAGGTCGAGAGCGTCACCGTGTCGCCGTCGCTCACACGGAGCTCCGTGCTCGCGGATGCCTTCGGCAGCGCGCGCACATCGCGACCGCCGGCAATTGCGAACGACCCCGACGCCGGCAGCACTCCGGCGAGCCCCGGCATCATCGGGTTCTTGATCATCGGCACGATCGTGCGACCGCTCGACGCCTGCAGCGAGTCTCCCGCCGATGCGTCGCCCATCCCCGGCATTCCGCTCATCTCCGGAATCCCGCCCATGCTCGCGGAGTCCGTGCGTGCGCTGTCGACACCCTGAGCCTCCACCGCACGGGGAATGATTACGAGCAGGAGCGATACGATCGTGAAACGCACTGTGCTTCTCATCGCAAAACCGCTCGGCTCAAAACGGAGTGCCGGTGTTGTAAAAAGGGTGATCCGCGAAATTTTGCATAAGCGAGCTCGGCGACCGGCCGACGAGCACGATCGCGCCACTCCACTTTTGTCCCGTCTTCACCGGCTCCGCGCTCACGATCACCGTGAACTTGTTCCAGTCGGCAACGACGTGCAGCGTCGAGTCGTTGCGAACCGCGCCGAGCTTGCGAACGACGTCGAGATTTGGTGTCGCGAGCCACGCCTGGTAGCCCGTGTAGGCGCCGAGATACGACACGGGCGGAAGATCGTGCACCGTGATGTCGAGATCGTAGATGAGCTTCCCGTCGCGCGTGACGGCGACGGAGAATGGCGACACGGACGGCGCCATCTGCACCCACCCTCCGGCGCGCGGCGCCTTGTCGGTTGCCGCGAGCCGGAAGCGCGGAAGATCGGATGACGTGAAGCCGACCGTCACGAGCGCGACTGCGATCGCGATCACCGCACGCATGCTACGGTGCCTTTTTCGCGGCGGTCGACTTCGGCTTTGCTGCTGCGCCCGCGGCCCTCGGCACGCCTTCCGGACCATTATCCCAGTCCTGCGCAGTCGAGATGTTCGGCATTCCCCAGTCGTGACCGTTCCATCCGTCGAAGCCATCCATGTGCAGCGCCCAGAAGCCCGTCGTGATGTCGCTGATCACGATGAGGCCATCCGCATTGCGCACCGCGATGCCCCACGCGCCATTGAGCACGCTCCCCGTTCCCGCACGCAAGCTCACTTCCGCGGTATCTGGGCGCGCGACCTGCGTCACGCCGGCCATCGTCGGCCCGTCGTACGTGCGGTAGTAGCCGACCGTGATCGGGTTGGTGGGATCGAGCATGTTGAACACCTGCATCCCATCCTCGTACGCCGACACGAACACGTACGGCCAGCGCACTTCATGATTGTGCGGGAGATGCTTCCAGTTCGCCGTCCACGCGCCAATCGGCTCCGTGATCGTCGCGACCTTTCCTTCCAGCCCCGGCCTCAGATCGAAGATGCGCAGCGGCGAGTACTGATACTCGGTCTCCGTCACCACGTACTTTCCATCGGGCGTCGGCGTGATCGTGTGGCCACGGCCGAACGAGGAGAACACCGCGCCCGGCGCCGTGGTGATCGAGGTGAGCAGCTTGGGCGTCTCCGGCTTCGAGACATCGAAGACGAAGTAGCCGCCTGGCTGCGCGCCGCCGTAGAACTTGTCCTGGTGCGTGATCGGATCGTACTCGACCACGAAGTCGTGATAACGGCCGGTCGCGCCCGGCACCGGAACGCGGCCGATGTACCCCTTGTCCTTGGCGCCCGCGAGGAATTTCCCCATGTCATAGATGCTCGCGTACGTGCCAGTGAGCGTCGTCGCGAACATGATCGTGCGGCCATCGGAGTGGCGGTACGGAAAGACATTATGGAAGCCGCCAGGAAGCGAGCATCCGGCCGTCATCCCGCACTGCGGATTGCTTCCCTTGCTCACCGCCGAATTCTCGGCGATGATCCGCCCGACTTCGTGAATCGTGGATACGTCTGGCAGCCCGGTGACGTCGAACACGATCGCACCCAGATCCGCATCGGGCGAACCCGCGCTGAACTGGAAGCCCTGCACGTAGTAGTAGCGGCCGTGATACTTGAACGTCTTCCCTTCCATGCCCCCGAAGCCGATGTGCAGCTCCGGATTCGCGATGTTGTATCGATAGATGATCTTGGCATGCGCCGGGTCCTTCACGCTGATGAGCGTGAAGCCGGCTGGGCTGCTCGGGTCCTGCATGCGCGACACGTAGACGTACGGCCGCTTCATGTCCTGATCCATCGCAATCCCGGAGATCGTCTCGGAGCGTCCGAGCGGGATGTGCGAGAGAAGCTTCACATTCGGAGTGTTGGCGACGAACAACGGACTTCCGGTGCTCGCGGCTCCGCTGTCCGCTTCACCCTGCGCGCGGGCGCCTCGCGCTGCGACGAGCAGCGCGAGCCCCGCAACCACCGCAATTCCTCGCGTGGCCATTAGAAGCCGAACACCGGCGCGCAACCCGGCGGCGTATCGCTCCGCGGCAGGCACTCGGCCTGCGGAAGCGGGAATCGCGGGATGATCTTGTGTGTCGGAAGATCCTTGGGCAGCTCGCCCAGCTTGCCGTACCGGCGAAGATCGACCCATCGGTGTCCACCCTCCCAGAAGAGCGTGTATCGCTTCTCGTAGAGTAGCTCCTCGAGAAGGTCGCCGCTGAACGACCCGGCGAGTGGCGCAAGGTGGCCATCCTCGGTGCGAATCACGTTGATGTCCGCGATCGCTTCGGGGTTGTGCCCAAGCCCGATGTTGGCCTCGGCGCGCAGCAGGATCAACTCTGCGTTCCGAATGATGGGAATGGGCGCAGTCGCACTGTTGTACACGGTGATGAGCAGATCCGACGTCACGCCCAGGAGCGTCTTCGGCGCAATCACCCGCGTCTTTCTCGTTACTCGATCATCGATCGCGCCACCGGGCTGCGATTGCGCGTCTGTCACGAATGACGGATGTGCATAGTACTGTGTTCCCGATGGATCGTAGAGGGTATTGAGCTTGTCCCCCGAGTTCGTCGTGAACACATCGTACGCGCCGAGGTCCAGCGACGCTGACGCATCCACGAACGACCCGCTCAGGGCGGTGAGCGCGCCAGTGTAGTCCTTCTGATAGACGGCGACGCGCGCCCGCAGTGCACGATTCACCTGCTGGAAGGTTGCCGGCGTGCTGAAGCCGGTGAAGCCGGACGTGAGGGTGAACGGAAACGCATCGCCGCCCGCCGCGAGCTTGACTTGCGCGTCATCGAGCAGCGCCGCGATGCTGTCCAACGCCTCGCCCTGCGACTTGATCGGCCCCGGCGGCTCCGACGGATCCTGATCGACCGCCATCGGGATGCCGCTCGAGTCGCGACCATCGAGCAGGTTGATGAAGTCGCGTGCCTGAATCGTCTCCGCGAAGCCGCGCGTCGCGCTCTTCTGCGCATCGGTGAGCGCCGGCACCTTGTCGAGCGCCGCCAGAAGCAAATTCGCGCCGCGGATGTTCTTGTACGGATTCCGCCAGAGGAAGATGTCGGCGCCGAGGCTGCCACCATCGATCGGACCGATGAGGAGCTCGCTGATGAATCGCGGCTCGTTGTTGCAGAGGCAGTAGCCTTCGCGCCCGAGCGTTCCGAGCATGAAGATGTAGTCGGGCATCTCCGTACGCGTTCCGAACATCAGACCCTGCGCGAGCGTCTGAATGTCGGAGACCGTCGGATTTCCGGTGACCGTTCCCGTCGACGTCGCGTTGTTGTAGGCGAATCCAGGTTGGAGCACC
>PLMM01000113.1 GCA_003142495.1 Gemmatimonadota bacterium
GGAAGAAACCCATCTCCATCGCTTCGAATGGCAGCAGGCCGTAGCGCGGATCGACGGGGAGGCGCATGATCTTGTCGGGGTCCGTCGCGGCGACTTCCTCGATGTCGACGCCGCCCGCGGGGCTCACCATGAACACCGCGCGCTTCGACGCGCGATCGATGATGATGCCGACGTATGCCTCGGTCTCGATGTCCGCAGCGGCGGTGACGAGCACCTTCTCGACGGTCAGCCCCTTGATGTGCATGCCGAGAATCTTCTTGCTGACTTCCGCCGCTTCGGCGGGCGTCTTCGCCAGCTTCACTCCGCCGGCCTTCCCTCGCCCGCCTGCGTGCACCTGCGCCTTCACGACGACCATGCCGCCAAGGCGGCGCGCGATCTGCTCGACTTGCGCGGGCGTCGTGGCGATCTCGCCCGGAGGAATGGGAACGCCTTCGCGGCGTAGAATGTCCTTTGCCTGGTACTCGTGTATGTTCACGCGTTCTCCGCGATGATCGTTGTGCCTGCAGCGCCACGGACCGCTTCGCGTCCGCGCGCAAGCTCGGTAATAATAGCCCTGCCACCAGTGTGTCGCACGAAGTCCGCAGCAGCGCGAACCTTCGGTGCCATGCTTCCCGCGCCGAATGCTCCCGCACCATCGAGACGTGCCGCCTCGGCGAGCGTCAGACTTTCCAACATGCGCTGCGTCGGCTTTCCGTAGTCGAGATAGACGCCGTCGACGTCGGTGAGAATCATCAACAGCGACGCGCCCAAATCTCGCGCAAGGACCGCGGCCGCGAGGTCCTTGTCGATCACGGCATCCACCCCCTCCCATCCGCGTTCGCCATCGTAGTAGATCGGAGCGCCACCGCCGCCGCACGCGATCACGATCGTCCCGCTCTGCACGAGCCGCCGAATGACGCCAACCTCGTGCACCGCGAGCGGCGCGGGGCTCCCGACCACGCGACGGAAGCGCCCGCGCGCATCCTTCTTCACAGCGACTCCTCGCTCGAGCAGCGCGGGCACGCGCGACTCGGCGATCTCGTGGCCAATGAACTTCGTCGGCGCCGAGAGCGCGGGATCGTCGTGGCGCACACGCACCTGCGTGATGACCGTCGCGACCTCGCGATCACACCCTGCGAGGCGCAGCGCATTCTCGAGTGACTGCTGGATCATGTAGCCGATCCACCCTGCCGTGGCCGCGACCAGCACGCCGAGTGGCAGCGGTGCGACCTCGGCGCGCGCGAGCTCGTTGCGCACGAGCTCGTCGCCCACCTGCGGCCCATTGCCGTGCACCAGGCAGAGATCCCACCCGTCGAGCGCGAGATCGACGATCGCGCCGAGGCTCGCGCGCGTGTGGCGGAACTGATCGCCGATCGAGCTGTGCTCGCCCGCGGGCGACAGCGCGTTGCCGCCGAGCGCGATGACGGCGGTCTCAGAGTCGTTGACCATTACTTCCTCGATCGATTGAGCAGCGCGCCCAGCGCGTCGTAGGCATGGCCGAACGCCACCCAGTCGCCGCGACGCATCGCGTCCGACATTCGTTCGTAGAGCTGCTCGGCGGCCGTGCGGAAATCGGCGGACGCGATCGGTGCGCCGGCATCGGATGCAGTACCGCGCGGGCCGAGAGCGTCGGCGAGATTGTGCGCGGCGGTGACGACGGTGTCCGTCGTCGTGGCGACGGCGAGCAGCGTGGCGCCGTCCGTTCGCCAACCGTACAGCGGCTGCACGAAGAGGAGCTGGCCTCCGGCGAGCGGGATCATGCGCACACGGCCATGCACCGCGTGCGCGTCACGCGGCGCGGAGACGGTGGTATCGAGCGCGCGACGCAGCTGGTCTGCGATGGTGCTCCAGCGCGCACCGGTTCGCTTGAGCGGGAGCCAGCGGACGGAGGGCTCTCCTCCACCCGAAGCGAGCAGCACACCGGTCGCGTGCTCGTTCGCATCGAGCACGGTCGCGCTCCAGTGCATGGCATCGGTGCCCGGGAGCGCGAAGAGCGCGCTCTCGCCCGCGAGCGTCGTGTCCGATCCCGCTGCCTCGGGGAGGAGATGCCCGTGACGCTCGATCTCTCCGCGAAGGCCGAAGCTCGCGAGCTTGCGACCTTGCACTCGCGCCGCGTCGACGGGAGGCGGGAGCGCGCTCGCGACTCCCGCCGGCAGCGCGGAGCGCGAGACGAAGAGCATCGGGAAGGCCGCGATCCAGCTCTCCGAGATCGGATCCTTCGCCGTGTCCGCGACGACCCACACGGCGCCGGTCTGCGCGTTCGTCACGCCGATGGCGGCGTGCTGCAGGTAGGTGACGTTGACGACTTGATCGTCGAAGAGCGAGTCGCGCTCGCTCAGTGGATAGCTGTTCGACGCGGAATAGAGATCGACGGCCCAATACAGACTGTCCGCGACGACGATCGGCGTGATCCCGCTTCCCTGCAGAAAGAACGGCGCGATGGCGTCGAGACGATCGCGCAAATCCCTGTGCGTCACGATGCGCGAGACGGGATGCGGGAGCTCGCCCGTGAGCAGCCGGAAGTTCTGGAGCGCCCACGCGTAAGCGACGCGCGCGAGCGTGCCGTCGAGCGCAGGGGCGACGATCGCGCCCACGGAGTCCGAGACCACGCGATAGCCGGTGAGCGAGTCGGCGATGAGCACCGGGCCGATCTGCTCGGGCTCGCGCGCGCTGCTGCTCGCGGGTACGCGCGCGATCGCTCCGTCGCTCTCGACGCGCGAGGCGTACAGCCGCGTCATCGACCAATCGGCGCGTTCGCCATCCACATCGCCCGCAACGGGTCGCTCCGTGACGGTGGCGCGCAACCCCTCGGGCGACGACGACCACTGAATCGTTCCAGGAGCCGACGGCCCAGGCGCGCGACGGCCGAGCGCATGCATGAGCGCCCTCGGATCCCAGACGGAGATGCCCGTTGCGACATCGGCGGGATGCGCGGGGAGCGTGTAGCTGCTGTCTCGCTCGATGCGTTGGAGCGCGTACGCGCGGCGCGTGTAGTCCGCGCGCGTCGCCAGGTAGCTCACCTCGCGCGTCGCCTCCGCGCCCGCAGCCGCGTAACGGCGCATGAACACCGGCGTGACGTGTCGCAGCAACACCGAGATCAGGAGCACGGTCACGAGCGTCATCGTGGCCGCGCGCACCTGCCCGATCCACCCAAAGTAGAAGACGACGAGCGCGGTGCCCGCGGTGAGATAGGCGAGCCAGATGCTGATCGGGATCACGGTGCGATGATCGGAGAACGAGAACGCACCGTCGGGACCGGAGCCGAAGAGCAGCGAATCGTAGATGTCGAGGCGATAGCTCCACGCGAGGAGGAGCAGCAGCACGGCGCCGAGCGTGGCGAGATGACGACGAACGTAGTGCGACACGTACAGCGTTCCGCGATCCCAGCGCAGGCTCGGCGTCAGCGCATAGAAGAAGATCACGACGACCGTCGCGAACAGGACGATCGTGAGCGTGCGGTAGTAGAGCATGCTCTCGATCGGTAGCCAGTACACGAAGAAGCCGAGATCGACTTCCATGTACGGGTCCAGCTCGCCGAACGCCACCCCGTGACGCAATAGCGAGAACATGCGCCAGCTCTCGGCCGGCAGCGCGAGCCACCAGCCGAGGACGAGCGAGATGAGCAGCGCAGCGCCAACGAGGTAGCGGCCGGGAACCTCCTCTCCGATCTCGATGTTCGCAACGCGCCGCGGGAGCACGAGCGACACCACGCTCTGGCGCACGACATAGAGATTGATGAAGAGAATGGCGGCGGCGACCAGCGCGGAGCCCGCGCAGATGACCGTCATGAGCAGCGCGCGCTCGCGCCAGAGCGCCGAGGCGCCCAT
>PLMM01000284.1 GCA_003142495.1 Gemmatimonadota bacterium
GCCACCGACATCGCGGCGCGCGGGCTCGACATCGAGGACATCTCGCACGTGATCAACTACGACGTGCCCGCGCAGGCCGAGGATTACGTGCACAGGATTGGGCGTACGGGACGCGCGGCGGCGACCGGAGATGCGTTCACGTTCATGGCCGCCGACGAGATCTCGATGATTCGCCTCATCGAGCGCACGCTGGGCACGCCGATTCCGCGCATCTCGGTTCCGGGATACGATTTCGGCACCGTGGCCGCGGAAGCCGAGGCGGAAGCGGTTCCCGCGTAGCACGCGCACGCTACCATCGTGCGCGGCCCAGTCGCGCGACGAAAACCGTTTCGGCGGCGGCGCCGCGACTCAGCACGATGGTGGAGTTCGCTGCGCCGTAGCCGCGCCCGCTCGCGCCGTAGGTGACGGTGTCGCGCGAGGCGGCGAGCACGACGCCCAGCTCCGCGCGCAGCGGACGCACGAGCAGCGTGTCCGCGCCGGCGAGAATGCGAAATAGCCCCGCCGTGCTATCCATTGCGACGGACACGCGCTCCGCGCGCGACTGCGCCGATGCGCGCGCGGCGCTGAGCGCGCGCACGAGCTGCATGCGCGCGTTTCGCACGGCGCGCTGGTCGAGCGCGGTCAGCGTTCGCGGGCCGACGAGCGTGAGCAGAATCGTCATCACGGCGAGCACCACGAGCTGTTCGAGCAGCGAGTATCCCTTTCGCATAGATTCCATTCACCGGGTGAGCGCGATATATAGAGTGTGGCAGCGGGCACGCTGCACCCGTTCATCCCTTCCTCGAGCATTCTCTTCCCAGCCCTGATGCGCATCGCAATCTCCACCGGCGGCGGCGACGCGCCGGGACTCAACGCAGTCATTCGCGCCGCCGTCCTCACCGCACTCGATCGCGGCTGGGACGTTCTCGGCATCATGCGCGGCTATGCCGGCCTCCTCGGCGACGACGAGGTGATTCCGCTCAATCGCGAGACCGTGAGTGGCATCGGGCACCTGGGCGGGACGATTCTGCGCACGACGAATCGCGGCAACCCATTTCACTTTCCGGAGCGCCAGCCCGACGGCTCGATCGTCGAGATCGATCGCTCGGATGAGCTCATCGATCGCGCGAACGAGCTCGGCATCGACGCCATACTCACCATCGGCGGCGATGGCTCGCTCGCCATCGCGCAGAAGCTGTACGAGAAGGGAGTGAAGATCGTCGCGGTGCCGAAGACCATCGACAACGACGTGAGCTTCACGATCACGACGTTCGGCTTCGACACCGCGGTGAACACCGCCATCGAGGCGATCGACAAGCTGCACACCACGGCCGAGAGTCACGATCGCGTCATCGTGCTCGAGGTGATGGGGCGCGAGGCGGGCTTCATTGCGCTGCACAGCGGCGTCGCGGGCACGGCGGACGTCATCCTCATTCCCGAAATCCCGTACAACATCGAGCGCGTGTGCGACAAGATCCGCCAGCGCGATCGTGCGGGGCGCCACTTCTCGATCGTGGTTGCGGCGGAGGGAGCGTTTCCGATAGGCGGAACGGAGTCGACGATCGGCTCCTCGCTGCCGGGCGAAGCGCGGCGCGTGGGCGGAATCGCGGAGTTGCTCGCGCAGGAGATTCAGACGCGCACCGGAAAGGAATGTCGCTCGCTCGTGCTCGGCCATCTGCAGCGGGGCGGGATGCCCACGGGCTACGATCGCCTGCTCGCGACGCGATTCGGCGGCGCGGCGGTGCGCGCGATTGCGGAGGAGCGCTGGGGCGAGATGGTCGCGCTGCAGTCGCCGCACATCGTGTGCGTGCCGATCTCCGAAGTGCTGTTGGTTCCGAAACGCGTCGAGCTTGATCACGATGTGGTGCTCACCGCGCGCGCGACGGGAGTTTCGTTCGGCGATTGAGCATCCGTGTGACGCGCGTCACCAGCGTCGTCGCTAGCGTTGTCACCTTTGTGTTGCACAGGGCTATATATCGAAGGCCGCAAGGCGCTGATTGTACACGTGAGCGCGATTCGTGCATTGCAATTGCAACTGCAGAACACGAGTTGCCAATCCGGGTAGACACGCGCAGCACGAGGTGCAATGCACGCGATCGACAATGACGACACCGCCGATCAGCCGCGAGTGCGCGAGCGCGCGCAGCGCCGCGCCATTGAAAACGTGCCGCTCTCCGATCGTGCCGCGGGCGCCCGCGTAACGGAGGTCGTGCGTCACCGCATCGCGAACGGATCGCAGCGCATCGTCATCACGAACGCGGATCTCGCCGTGCCGCGCGAGCTCGTCGATCACGCGTTCGATGCGCTTCGCTACTCCGGGCTCGTGTGCGCGGCAAGCGCCGACGGCGCGATCGCGCTGCTCGGGATGACGCAGCCGCTCGATGAGCTGCTCGCGGCGATTCCGTGGGACACGGGCAATGCGCTCGAGCAGCTGCTGAGCGCCGCGCGCGAGCAGCACGTGCCGGTGCTGCTCCTGCCGCCGGCCAGAACCGCGATGCGGAGCGAGTAGCGGCCGATCGTCGATGCGTTGCGAAGGCAAACCGACGCGCGTCTGGTCGTACGAAGCGCTACTTTCATAGCCACGTGATGAGTTCTCGCGCCTCTAGCGTGCTGATCTTTGGGCGCAGAGAAATTCGTCTTGCGTCCCGCTCACTGGACGCCGGTGTCTCGCACGGAGGACAGGGCGATCCGCGTTGAATTATCCGTGTCGACTAAAGCGTTTGTGCCAAGCGACTTGCATCATCTTCAGCAAGCTTGTTTCGTGGCCCGCGCCCTGCCTTTGGAGGGTACGCTACACGACTCTGGGAGCTCCATGAAGCATCTCGCAGTACTCTTTGCCGGCTTCGCAATCTCGACAACCGCGCTGCAGGCACAGACCGCGCCCTCCGGCGTTCCGGACAGCCATCGTCCGCCGCCCGGCATGTGCCGCATCTG
>PLMM01000240.1 GCA_003142495.1 Gemmatimonadota bacterium
GAGCAAATTCTCGAGGTGCAGCGGTGGGCCGACCCGCGACTCGCTGCGGGAACGCCGCCACACGTGACGATGGTGGGCTCGTCGGGAGTGGGGCCGCTGCCGCTGGGCACGAGCGTCGAGTTGCTGCGCGAGAGGATCGAGCCGATCTCGCGCGACACCGCGCCAATCACGATGCGCTTCGAGCGTCCGCATCGCTTCATGCAGACGGACATCATCGTGCTGCCGCTCGATCCGCATGGGCCGCTACGCGCGCTGCACGAGCGCGTGGCGAGCACGGGACTGCCGTTCGAGCGCGCGCGATTCCAGTTCTCGCCGCACGCGACGTTGAGCTTTTATCCGAGGATGAATGCGGAGATGCTCAAGCGGCTGTTGGCTCTACGCTTCGATGATGAGGTGGTGACCGGTGGACTGCAGTTTTACTCGACGCCGCATCCGCAGCCAAGTAAGCGGGTGCTGGATTTGAGGCTGGAAGGGTAGCGCGGGCTAGAGCCCCTTCTGCACCGCCGCCTCGAGCTGCTGATCCCCGCCCAGCCCCGTATACACGATCTTCCCGCCGCGATCGACCACCACGACATACGACGTCGCCGGCACCGCATACGCATCTGTCGCCGCACCCGTCACGTCGAACAGCACCTGATGCGTGTAGCCGTACTTGGTCGCGTAACGATGGACGCGATCCGGCGATTCGTTGACGCTCACTGCTACAGCGACGAACTGCACCTTCCCCGCGTACTTCTTCACCAGCGTCTGAATCTGCGGCTCGAGCTCCTTGCAGTTGCTGCACCAGAGCGCCCAGAACTCGAGGACCACGGGGCCCTTGCCGATGAAGCTCGAGAGATCGACGCGCTTGCCGTCGAGCGTCTGCACCATGGCGCCCGGCGCCTTCGTGCCTACCGCGAGCCCCATCGGATCCTGCGCCGGGAGCGCGCGCGCAACCATCATCGACAGCGCGCCAATCGCAAACGCGGAGGTCCAACCAAATCGAGAATTCACAACAGCACCTGTCCCATTGATACAAAGTAGTACTCGGCCGCGCCGATCATCAGCAGCGCGAACAGTCGCTTCACCCACACCATCCACGCGCCCGCCTTTGGCAGCCGCGCGAGCGCGCCCGAGAATGTGCCGACGACGATCAGCAGCGTCGTCATCCCGATCGAGAACACGAACAAATAGATGAAGCCGAGCGTCGCGCTGTGCGTCGTGCCCACCCACGTGAGCACCGCGGCCATCACTGGCGCTCCGCACGGCGCCGCCACTACGCCACTCGCCGCGCCCATCCCGAACGCGCCGCCAAGCCCGCCGCCGCTTCCTGCATCCGCCGCGCGACGCATCACCCACGCCGGGATCGGTAGCGGCAGCGCGTCGAGCATCACGAGTGCGAAAAGCAGCAGCAGATTCCCCATGGCGAACAGCAGCCATGGATTCGTACTCACGGTTCCGAAGAGCGTTCCCGACAGCCCCGCGATCACGCCGAGCACCGCGTACACGAGCGCGAGCCCGATCGCGTAGCACAGCGTGAGCACGAAGGGGCGCCAGCGCGAGCGCGCACCGGTGCTCTCACCGCCCACCAGCGCGACGGTGATCGGGATCATCGGATAGATGCACGGCGTCAGGCTCGTCAGCACTCCTGCGCCAAAGAGCAGCGGGAGCGCGATGAGCGGGCGCGAGAGATCCGGGGTGGCTATCAAATGATGAGCAGGATCTTGCCCGTCGTCTTCCGCGCCTCGAGATCCGCGTGCGCCCTCGCGGCATCGGCGAGCGCATAGTCATGCTCGGCGTGCACCTCGAGCTCGCCCTTCGCCGCCCATCCGAACACATCAGTGGCGCGGCGTAACAGCTCCTCGCGAGTCGCCACGTAGTTGCCGAGCGTCGGTCGCGTGAGAAAGAGCGATCCCTTCGGATTCAAGATCATCGGGTCGATGCTCGGCGCGGGACCGCTCGAGCCGCCAAAGAGCACCATATATCCGCGGGGGCGCAGCGAATCGAGGCTCTTGAGGAAGGTGGTCTTGCCAACGGAATCGTAGACCACGCTCACACCCACGCCATCCGTAATTCGCCGCGCGGCCGCCTGAAAATCTTCCTGCGTGTAGAGCACGATCTCATCCGCGCCGGCCGCGCGCGCGAGCGCCGCCTTCTCCTCCGTGCTCGTCGTGCCGATGACGCGCGCGCCGATTCTGTGCGCGATCTGCGTCATCAACAGCCCAACGCCGCCGGCCGCCGCGTGAATGAGAATCCATTCACCCCTCTGCACGCGGTAACAGTCCGTCAACAGAAAGTGCGCGGTCATGCCCTGGAGGAGCAGCGCGGCGGCCGCGCGATCGTCCACGCCATCGGGGATCGGCACGAGTCGCTGCGCGGGGAGCGCAATCCGCTCGGCGTAGCCGCCCTTGATCATCACCCACCCCACGCGAGCGCCGACCTTTACATCCGTCACGCCGCTGCCAAGCTGTTCGACGATGCCAACGCCTTCGACGCCGGGCGTGAAAGGGAGCGCACCCGGATACGTGCCCGTGCGCGAATACACGTCCGTGAAGTTCACTCCGGCAACCTTCACGCGAACGATCACCTCGCCGGCGGCCGGCGCCGGATCGGGGAGCTCGCCGTACTCGAGCACCTCCGGCCCACCATAACGCTTGACCTGAATCCCCCGCATGCCGTGGTATTCCTCGTGTTTAGGGTGCCCGATCGAGGGCCTGCGTCTTGCCAAAGCTAGCCCGCGGTCGCCTGCGGCCGGTATTCGCATATCTTTCCCCGCGCGTGTGTTCTCCGCGAACCTCGTTCCTCCCGAACTCCGACATGGCTTCCTCCACAACCCGGCGACGTTCGACGAAGGTCACCACACCGCGCACGCCAGCGCCGGTGGTGATCGAATGTGTCGAGCCGGAGCTCGATGCGGGACGCTATCCCGTCAAGCGCGTCGTCGGCGACACCTTCGAAGTTCGCGCCGACATCCTGAAGGACGGCCACGATCTGCTCGCCGCGCGCATCCGCTACAGCGGCCCCGCCAGCGCCGAATGGCACTTCGTGCCCATGTACTACGACCAGAACGCCGATCAATGGGTCGGCGGTTTCCGCGTCGACCGGGCTGGGCGGTGGACGTACACGGTAGAATCGTGGACCGACCGCTTCGGAACGTGGCGCAGCGAGCTGCAGAAAAAGATCGGCGCGGGGCAGGATGTGTCGTCGGAGCTGCTCGAGGGCGCTGAGCTCATCGACTCGGCCGCACGCCGCGCGCGCTTCGGCGACGCGCGCAACGAGCTGCGCGCCGCCGCGCTCCGAATCCGCGACGCGCGCGTCTCGGGCGCCGAGCGTGTGGCAGCGGCGCTCGATGCGGGGCTGCGCACGCTGCTCGACGACAACTACTCGCCGCTCGATCTCACTTGCTACGCGCGCGAGCTCGAGCTGTGGGTCGATCGCGAGCGCGCCGCATTCGCATCGTGGTACGAGCTCTTCCCGCGCTCGCAAACCACGGATCCCGAGCGCCACGGCACATTCCTGAGCACGGCCTTCGCGCTCCCGCGCATCGCGGAGCTCGGCTTCGATGTCGTCTATCTCCCTCCGATTCATCCGGTGGGGATCTCTGCGCGAAAGGGGCCGAACAATTCCCTCGCCGCCGGCCCGAACGATCCGGGATCTCCGTGGGCAATTGGCAACGAGGCGGGCGGACACACGGCTGTGGAGCCGAAGCTCGGCACGCTCGAGGACTTCGACACGCTCGTCGCTACCGCGGCGGAGCTTGGACTCGAGATCGCGCTCGACTATGCGCTGCAGTGCTCGCCCGATCACCCGTGGCTCGTGCAACATCCCGAGTGGTTCTTCGTGCGCCCCGACGGCACGATCAAGTACGCCGAGAATCCGCCGAAGAAGTACCAGGACATCTATCCGCTCAACTTCTGGTGCGACGATCGCGAAGCGCTGTGGAATGCGTGTCGCGACATCCTGCTGTTCTGGATCGAGCACGGCGTGCGCACCTTCCGTGTAGACAATCCGCACACGAAGCCGTTCGCCTTCTGGGAGTGGATG
>PLMM01000059.1 GCA_003142495.1 Gemmatimonadota bacterium
CGGTGCGCGAGAGCGGCGGCACGCTCCACCTCGCGGGGCTGATCGGCAACGGCGGCGTGCATGCGGTCGACAAGCATCTCTTCGCCCTCGTCGACCTGGCCGAGCGCGAGCACGTGCCGCACGTGGCGATTCACGCGCTGCTCGATGGCCGGGATACCCTTCCCCGCTCGGCGCTTGGTTTCATGGAGCAGATGCTGGAGCGCGTGAAGGGGCGCGCGGAGATCGCCTCTGTGGGCGGACGCTATCACGGCATGGATCGCGATCGACGCTGGACGCGCACGGAGCTCTGGTACCGCGCGATGATGCAGGGCGTCGGCCCCCGCGCCCCGGATGCGCTGAGCGCCATTCGCGCCGCTTACGAGCGCGGCGAGAGCGACGAGTTCATGAAGCCCGTTGTCATCGAACGGAACGAGCAGCCGGTCGCGACGGTACGAGAAGGCGATGCGATCATCCTCTTCAACTTCCGCTCCGACCGGATGCGGCAGATTACGCGCGCGCTCACCGAGGATCCGTTCGACGGCTTCGATGTGCGCGGGCGTCCGTCGATCAAGGTCGTCACGATGACGCAGTACGACGAGATGTACGATCTTCCCGTCGTCTTCCCGCCATTTACGCTCGCGCACGTCGTTGGCGAAGTGATCTCGGCGCACGGCGGCACGCAGTTCCGCACGGCGGAGACCGAGAAGTACGCGCACGTGACGTACTTCTTCAACGCGGGCGTCGAGGCGCCGTACAAGGGAGAGGTGCGGGAGCTGGTGCCGAGCCAGAAGGTGGCGACGTACGATCTGGCGCCGGAGATGAGCGCATACGGGGTGACGGACGTGTTGTGCAAGGCGATCGGGTCGCGCAACTACGATTTCATTCTGTGCAACTACGCCAACGGGGATATGGTCGGGCACACCGGCGTGATTCCGGCGGCGATAAAGGCGGTGGAGACGGTGGATGAGTGTCTCGCCCGCGTGATCGCCGCGGCACAGCGCGCGGATGCGCGCGTGCTCGTGACGGCGGACCATGGAAACTGCGAGATGATGATCGACCCCGCTACCGGCGGGCCGCACACGGCACATACCACGAACCCGGTTCCACTTGTGATTGTCGATCCGGATGGTGATCGTCCGCTGCGCGCGGGCGGCGCGCTGCGAGATGTTGGACCAACGGTCCTGGCGATGCTCGGTGTGGAAAAGCCCACCGAGATGACCGGAATCGACCTCAGAGAGATGGGAGCCGCAACGTGAAGCACGTACTTACCGCCGCACTACTCAGCTTCGGCGCTGCGCCGCTCGCCGCACAAGTGGGGAGCGCGCCGGACAAGAGCCCGTATCAGGACTTCAACTATCACCAGGACTTCACAGTCTGGGCGGGCTACTTTGGCGGCAACACCGGCGAGGCGGGCATCGGTCCGCAATCGAGCTCCATCCTCGGCGTGCGCTACGGCCTGCACGTAGGAGGGCCGGCCGAGTTCGACGTCCGAATTGGGCGCGCCTTCTCGAACCGCCTCGTGCTCGATCCGATCAAGATTGGCGCGGCGCGCACGGTCGGAACCGAGTCCGGTGCGCTTTGGGTCGCCGACCTTGGGATCAACCTGGCACTCACCGGAAAGAAGAGCTTCCACCATGTAGTTCCGGAGGTCGGCTTCGGGATTGGTGTGGCGTCCAGCAGCGCGAGTCAGGATGTCGGCGGCTATTCATTCGGCACCGGCTTTGCAATCCATGGTGGCGGAGGGCTGAAGTTCGTCACACACGGCCCGTGGGGCGCGCGTCTGGACGTAACGGACTACTTCTGGCAGCTCTCCTATCCCGGCTCTTACTTTCTGGCACCAACCGGCGGCACGGCGATCCTGTCGGCGAGTCAGGTGCAGAATCAGTGGGTGTCGAATCCCGTGCTCACGTTCGGCATTTCCTACATCTTCTCGCGCTAGCAGGGGTTGACCAATGGCTCAGGATTTTGAGAACGTCTTCGACCTCGATGATCTGAGCGACGCGGAGCTCCGCGGTCTCGTGCGCGATCAGCTGGCCCAGGATGATGCAATCGACGTCGAAGGAATTCTGGTGCACGTGAAGGACGGCTACGTGACGCTCTCCGGCCGCGTCGGCACGGAGGGCGAGAAGCAGATCGCCGATCACGTGCTGAGCGATGTCATTGGTCTCGAGACGTATTCGAACGACATCTTCGTCGACCCCATACGGCGCGATGAGGAGCCCGAGGCGGCGGATGACGCCGCGGCCCGCGCGGCGTCGAGCAGCGACGACTCGCTGCTTGGCGGAAGCGATCTCTCGGACACCGACGACGAGGCGCAGCGCGCCAGCGACAACGACGACGCGTCGCTCTTCGGCACGCGCGACATCGAGAGCGTGATGGAGAATGGCGTGCCCTGGATTCCGCCCGACGAGCCAACGCCTGAGGGACGCGACGCGCCCTGATCGGCGAGTGCAAGTGCACGTCGCGCGCGTGAGCGGCTGACTCGTGTTTTCGCTCACGCGCCGAGTGTCGTTCACCGCATCGCATCGCTACTGGCGATCGGACTGGAGTGCGCTGCGCAACGAGCAGCGATTCGGCTCCGCATCCGCGACGCACTCGCACGACTACTCCTGCGAGGTGACCGTGTGCGGGCCGCTCGACGAGGAAACGGGGATGGTCGTCGATCTCGGGCAACTCGACACGGTGCTCGATCGCGAGGTGCGCGCGCGCTTTCACGACATGGACATCACGACACAGGTGCCGGAGTTCGCGGACGGCAAGCTGATCCCCACCGGCGAGAATCTCGCGCGCTTCATCTACATGCACATCGGCGCCGCGCTCACTGGCTCGGCGGCGGTTGTGCGCGTGGTCGTGCGCGAGGATGAGACCATCTCGTCGGAGTTCGCGGGCGAAGGCTGAGGCTGCACTGAACGCTCGGCCGGCTCTTCGGGAACGCGGTATATTTCGCGGATGACGAATCCAGCCGTCTCGCTCGACGCGGTGGAAGAGGCGCCCGTGTGGCTCGAGGTGAACGGCGCGCCCGCGGTGACGTGGATGTGCACCCCGGAGCGGCTCGACGAGCTCGTGGTCGGGTGGCTGCACGGCGAGGGGTACATCGACACGGCCGCCGACATCCTGAAGATGCGTCCGTGCGCGCAGGAGCTCGGCTTCTGGGTGGATGTGCCGGCCGAGCGATTCCAGACGGTAGAGGCGAGCGATCGCAGACGCGTACTCGCATCGGGTTGCGGCGCGGTAACGACGATTCTGGGATCGCTGAGCTCACTGCCACGACGCAAGTCGGCGCTACCACCGCTCGACTTGCAGAAGATGCGCACGCTCTTCAAGGAGCTCTTCGCGCGCGGCACGCACTACAAGGAAACGGGCGGCATCCACGCCGCGGCGATTACCGACGGTGAGACGCTCTTTTACCACGCCGAGGATATCGGCAGGCACAATGCGGTCGACAAGGTGATTGGCGCGGCGATTCTCGACGGAAAGAGTCCGGAGGATTTGATCCTGCTCGTGACGGGGCGCATCTCCGGCGAGCTCGCGTTCAAGGCGGCGCGCGCGCGGATGGGACTCGTTGCGACGCCGTCGGTGCCGAGCACGATGGCGGTGGACATTGCGAAGGCGACGGGGATGGGGATCGTCGGGCGCGCGGTGAGTGGAACGCCACAGCTGCATCAGTCGTGAGGGCGTGTACGGGCGTGATCCTGGCCGGCGGCCAGGCGTCGCGCTACGGCGGCCGTCCAAAGGGGCTCGAGCGTGTGCACGGCGAGCGGGTGATCGATCGCGTGGCGAAAGTGCTCGGTGCGACGACGGACTCGCTGCTGCTGCTCGCGAACGATCCGCTGGCCGCGGAGTGGCTTCCGGGTGTGCGCGTGGCAAGCGATGTGCGCCCGGGGATCGGAAGCCTCGGCGGGATTCACGCGGCACTCGTGCATGCGGGGACGGCGGTGATCGTGGTCGCGTGGGACATGCCGTTCGTGCCCGAGGGACTGCTCGCGGAGCTGCGCGCCAAGGGCGAAGATGCGGACGTGGTCGCGCCGGAGAGCGGATCGTCGCGGCGCGGGCTCGAGCCGCTGTGCGCGTACTATTCGCAGGGGTGCGTCGCGCCGATCGAGCGCTCGATAAACGCGGACGACCGGCGCGTGATCGGATTTTTCGATCAGGTGCGCGTCGCGCGGCTCGGCATCGACGAAGTGCGGCGCTACGGCGATCCCGATCGGCTGTTCATGAACGTCAATTCACCGGACGAGCTCGCGCTCGCGGAGCAATATGCGTCGACCGCCGATCGTGACGATCGTAGGAACTAAGAAGCAGGGGAAGACGACGCTCACGGTAAAGCTCGCGGCGGAGATGGTGAGGCGCGGGCATCGCGTGATGACGATGAAGCACGGGTCGCACACCTTCAACATCGATCCGAGCACGACGGACACGTACAAGCACTATCACGAGGGACACGCGGAGCGCGTGGCGATGGTGAGTCCGGACAAGTTCGCGCTGGTCGAGCGATGGACGGAGGAGAAGACGCCGGAGCAGATCGCCGAGCAGTATCTGTCGGATGCGGACATCGTGATCGGCGAGGGCTTCAAGGCGGCGGCGCTGCCGAAGATCGAGATCTTTCGCCGCGAGACGGGGAAGGCGCCGCTGTACGAGGCGGGGTCGGACATGAGTGCGCACTACATCGCGATCGCGACGGATGATCCGACGATCGAGGCGCACGTGCCGCTGGTGTTGTTTTCGGATCCAGGGTGGCTCACGACGTTGGCTGATCTCGTTGAGGAAAAGGTGATGCGCGTATGAGGGCGACTCGAGTGGTAGCGCTGGCGGCGGGGGTGCTTGCGTGCGCGAGTAGCGGGGTGAAGCCGGCTACGACGGCGGCGCCGGCTGCGCCTCCGACATCAGCGGCTGCCGCACCAACTGTGAGCGCGGCGCCGAGCGAAGCGGTTTCGCGCGCGATGCTACGACACGTGATCGACTCGATGGTGACGCAGAGCGAGTTCCGAAACTCGCATTTCGGCGTGCTCATCGTCGATCCCGAGAAGGGCGACACGCTGTACTCGCTCAATGCGGGGAAGCTGTTCATGCCCGCGTCGAACATGAAGATCGTGACGGGGGCGACGTCGCTGGTGCAGCTGGGGCCGGACTATACGTATCGGACGGAGTTTGCGACGGGCGGCGTCGTTCTGCGTGATACGCTGCACGGACAATTCGTCATCTCGGGACGAGGCGATCCTTCGATCAGCGATCACATGCGCGGCTCGGCACTGCAGCCGCTCTACGACGCGGCCGATTCGGTCAAGGCCCATGGAATCAAGGCGATCGCAGGAGGGATTTACTCCGGGCCCGACGTATTCCCCGACAGTACGATTGGCTTCGGCTGGTCGTGGGACGACCTTGCCGAGGACTACGGCGCTGGAGTCGACGCACTGTATTTCAACGAAGGCTTCGGAACGGCAATCGCGCGTGGCAAGCCGGGGTCGAGCCCGGATTCGATCGAGACGCTGCCTCTCCATAACTATCCGATCTTGATGAATTATCCGATCGTAAGGCGGCTCCCGCGCTCGCCGCGCGACGCCCCGGATACTGGAGACGTCAGGCTCGAGTTGAATCAGCTGCGTACGGCCTTCTTCGCTCTCGGAAAGCTCAAGACCGCCGCCGATACGCTCGTCTATGTGTATCCGAATCAGCGCTTCGCATTTCTGAGGGCACTCACCGACGCATTCGAGGCGCGCGGCGTCGCGGTGGGAGCTCAGGTGTGGGGGCTGGGAGACGTGGCGCGCACTCCGTACGACCCCAAGCGCAACACCGTTCTCTTCACGATGCACTCGCCGCCCCTTCGCGAAATCCTTCGCGCCCTCGAGAAGCCCTCCCAAAACCAGATCGCGGAGATTCTCTACAAGACACTCGGCCTCGAGAAGACCGGCGTCGGCTCCGCGGACAGCGGCCGCGTCGTGATCGAGCGACAGCTCGCCGCGTGGGGCGCGCAGCCCGATGGCTATCTCATTCGCGATGGCAGCGGCCTCTCGCGCTACGACTATCTGAGCCCCGAGACGATCGTGCGCGTGCTCGACAAGATCCGCGCGGACTCCGCCTTCCACGTGTTCTACGATGCGCTGCCAATCGCCGGCGTCGACGGCTCGCTCGAGCATCGCATGCGCGGCACGGCCGCCGTCGGAAACGTCCACGCGAAGACGGGGTCCATCGCCAACGCGCGCTCGCTCTCCGGCTACGTGACTACGGCGGACAATCACATGCTGCTGTTCAGCCTCCTCGCGAATAACTGGACCACGAAGCAGTCGGCGGTGGACAGCGTGCAGAATCGCATCGCGGTGATGCTCGCTGAGCTGAAGCTCCGGGACGCGCAGTAGTGTTCACCGTCTCGGACGCCGTCGCGCGAATCGTCGCGGGGATCGAGCCGCTCAGCGTCGAGCGCGTGGCGCTGCTCGATGCGCTGGGGCGCGTGCTCGCGACGCCGATCGTCTCGCCACTCACGCTTCCGGCGTGGGACAACTCCGCGATGGATGGCTATGCGCTTCGTGCGAGCGATGTCGAGGGGGCGAGCGCGGAGAAGCCCGTTTCCCTCACCGTGCTCGAGACCGTCGCCGCGGGCGCCTTCCCGTCGCGCGTAGTAGAAGCAGGCACCTGCACTCGCATCATGACCGGCGCTCCGCTTCCCGAGGGAGTAGACACCGTCATCCGCGTCGAAGACACCGATGGCGGCACCGAGCGCGTCTCCATTCGCAGCGATCGCGACGCGGGCCGCAACGTGCGCCACCGCGGCGAGGACATCACCACCGGCACGCAAGTCCTCGCGCGCGGGCAACCGCTAGGCGCCGCGCAGATCGGCGTCCTCGCCTCGGTCGGCGCCTCGTCGGTCGACGTCCATCGCCAGCCGCGCGTCGCCTTCTTCGGCTCGGGCGACGAGATCGTCGACCTCGATCGCTTTTCCGAGGCGCTCGACGGCAAGAAGATCGTGACGTCGAACAGCTACACGCTCCACTCGCTCATTCGCCTCAACGGCGGCATCCCCGTCAACCTCGGTGTCGCCCGCGACGATCCCGCCGACATCCGCGCGCGCATCGATCGCGCCGCCGGCTGCGATCTTCTCATCACGAGTGCCGGCATCTCCGCCGGCGAGTTCGACTACCTGCGCCCGGTGCTCGCCGAGGCGGGAGTAACGCTCGATGTGTGGAAGGTGCGCATGCGTCCCGGCGCGCCACTCGGCTTCGGTTGGCTCGGGACGATGCCGTGGATCGGACTCCCCGGAAATCCGGTGTCGACGATGGTGACCTTCGAGCTCTTCGTCCGCCCCGTGCTGCGCCGCATGCTCGGCCACACGCGACTCTTCCGTCGCCCGCTGCCTGTGACGCTCGAGGAGCCGGTGAAGATCGGTGCGGCGCTCACGCACTTCCTGCGCGCCATTGTGACCGTGAAGCCGGATGGCACGCTGAGCGCGCGGCTCACTGGCCCGCAGGGCTCCGGAATTCTCACATCGATGTCCGCCGCCAACGCGCTGCTCGTGATTCCGCAAGAGCGCCCGCGCATCGAGGCCGGCGAAGTCGTGAATGCGATTCTGCTCTCGGACGATGCGCAGCTCGCGACGCACTTCTCGCTGTGACGCGATGACGGTGCTGCGCGGGCGGCCGCTCGTGAAGGAGCTCGAGCGCCGCTTCGTCGTCGCGCACTCGCGCGTCGCTCTGCCTGGTGGCACGGTCAACATGATGCACCCGGAGAACACCGACGCGCTGATCAGCGAAGAGGACATGGTGCGCGATGATCGCCTCCCCTACTGGGCGGACATCTGGCCGTCGTCGCGCATCCTCGCGCGCGCGCTCGCGGCCGAGAGCGGCGGGGGGCGCACGATGCTCGAGCTGGGGGCGGGGCTCGGTCTCGCGACGATCGGCGCGATGCGCGCGGGCTACGACGTGCTCGCGAGCGACTACTATGACGACGCGCTCCTCTTCACGAGCGCGAATGCGTGGCGAACACTCAAGCGCGAGCCGCGCACGCGCATGATCGACTGGCGCGATCTCCCATCGGAGCTCGGCGACTTTGATCGCGTTGTCGCCGCCGATGTGCTGTACGAGGATCGGTATCCGCCGCTCGTCGCCAACGTGCTCGCGCGCACACTGGCGCCCGACGGTGTCGCGACGATCGCCGATCCCGGGCGCCCGATGGTCGAGCAGTTCTTCGAGCTCCTTCCGTCGCTCGGCCTGCGGCTGCGCAACACGGAGATGGTCAGCTACGACGAGGCACCGGCGCAGCAGACCATCCGGCTTCACCACATCGTGCGCTCAGCCGACGGAATTGATTAAACCCTCAGTCGCGAGGCGACGACTTCGGAGATGTCGAGCACCGGCACGTCGCTCCCCTTCGCCTTCACGCCGTCGCTGATCATCGTCATGCAGAAGGGGCACGCCACAGCCAGCGTGTCGGCGCCCGTAGCGAGCAGCTGCTCCGCGCGCTCGATGTTGATGCGCTTCCCCTGCGTCTCCTCCATGAACATGCGTCCGCCGCCGGCACCGCAGCACATGCCGCGATCGCGCGTGCGCTCGGGCTCGACCATCGTCACGATCGGTAGCGCGCGGCGCAGCGTCTCGCGCGGCGCGTCGTACACGTCGTTGTAGCGACCGAGGTAGCAGCTGTCGTGATAGGCCATGGTGAGCGTCTTGCCGGCATCGGTGTCAAACGGGACGCGTCCGGCCTCGAGCAGCCGCTCGATGTACGTCGAGTGATGGATCACTTCGTAGTTGCCGCCGAGCTGCGGGTATTCGTTGCCGATCTGATGGAAGCAGTGCGGGCAGAAGGTGACGATCGTCTTCACATCGCAGCGGGTGAGCGTTTCGATATTTTGCTTCGCGAGCGTCTGGTAGAGATACTCGTTCCCCATGCGGCGTGCGGGATCGCCGTTGCACGTCTCTTCCTGCCCGAGAATCGCGAAGGGCACGCCGGCTGCCTGGAGAATGCGCGCAAAGGCGACGCTGATCTTCTTTGAGCGATCGTCGAAGGAGCCCATGCACCCTACCCAGAAGAGAATCTCCGGGCTCTCGCCGCGTTCCGTGAGCTCAGCCATCGTCGGGATGTCGAGACCGTCGGCCCACTTCGCGCGATCGTCCGGACGAAAGGCCCACGGAGATCCGTTCCGCTCCATCGACTCGAAGGTTGGCAGCACCTCGGGCGGGAAGCGCGACTCCATGAGCACGAGGTTGCGCCGCATGTCGACGATGTGATCGAGATGCTCGATGCCGACGGGGCATTCCTGGATGCACGCGCGGCACGTCGTGCACTGCCAGAGCTCTTCCTCGGTGATGAAGTTGTCGAGCAGGCGATGCTCGAGAATCGCCGTCGCGCTCATGCTTCCTTCGTCGCCCTCGCCGTGCACGAGCGCGTGATGCGCGACCTCTGAGTAGTCGCCGAGCATGAGCGGCGCCTTCTCCATGAGCCGCCGGCGCGTGTCGATGATGATCTTGCGCGGGCTCAGCACCTTCCCCGTGAGATGCGCGGGGCACACCGAGGTGCAGCGGCCACACTCCGTGCAGGTGTAGCCGTCGAGCAGATCCTTCCACGTCATCTGGTCGACGTCTGCCGCGCCGAACTGCTCGACGTTCTCCGCCTCGAGATCGAGGAAGCGGATCACGCCCTTGGGGCCAGGCCCCTGCGAGTTGGAGAAGTAGACGTTGGGGATGGACGAGACGATGTGCAGATGCTTCGAGTACGGCAGGTAATTCAGAAAGGCGAGCACGAGGAGCGCGTGCATCCACCAGAACACGGCGTGCGCACCGGTAAGCAATCCGGTAGGCAGGTTACGCAGCGGAATCGAGAGCGCGAGCGAGAGCGGCTTGGCACGCGTGATCGAGTCCGGCTCGAGCGCGAGCCCGAAGGCGTTGACGGCGAACATCGTCACCATGAGCCCGGCTATTGCGCCGAGTATGAGCAGCGCGTCGCTGTGCTCGAGACCGTCGCCTTCGAGGCGTTCGGGATGGAGCACGAGCCGCCGATAGAACGCGAAGGCGATCGCGCCGAGCACGAGCGCGCCGAAGACGTCTTGTGATATCGAATAGAAGGTGTAAAGCTGGCTCGGGAGAAACGCGTACGAGAACGCCGGGAAGCTTCCGTTCAGCAGCAGCTCGATCGTCCCTACGGTGAGCACGACGAAGCCCCAGAAGATGAGCGCGTGCATCGGGCCGGCCACCGGGTCGCGCAGAATCTTCTTCTGCAAAAAGGCGACGGTGATGACGTTCTTGAGACGCACGAGCGGATGCCCGCTGCGGTCGTCGGGCTGCGCTATGCTGAGATAGGAGAGCAGCCGCTGAACGTTGTACGAAAAAAAGCCGGCGGCGAGGAGCAGGACGAGCAGGAAAACGGCGTTCTCGGTTCGCATGGCACCGAAGCTATGGCGCGTGGAGGGCCGAAACAACCAGCGCGGCTCAGCCCTTCGCGCGCGCCTCTTTCACCGCAGCCGTGAGCACCGGAAGAATCTCGATCACGTCACCAACGATCCCGTAGTCGGCAACCTTGAAGATCGGCGCTTCCTTGTCCTTGTTGATCGCGACGATCGTGCGCGAGTTGCGCATGCCGGCGATGTGCTGGATCGCACCTGAGATGCCTAGCGCGACGTACAGCTCCGGCGAGACCTGCCGCCCCGTCTGCCCGATCTGATCGCTGTGCGGCCGCCAGCCATCGTCGGTCACTGCGCGCGTCGCGCCCACCGCCGCATTCCCGAACGCCGCCGCGAGATCCTCGACAAGCTTGAAGTTCTCGGCGCTCTTGAGCCCGCGCCCGCCGCTCACGATCACCGGCGCATCGCCGATGTCGAGCTTGGTACCGCCGCCAACGATCATCTCCTTCACGACGAGCTTCGATGCGCCGGGATCGCTCGTCGGCTGCGCACTTTCGACGCGAGCCTCCCGCACCGCCTCGACCGCCGCTCGCGCGCCGGGCCGCAGCGTCACGATCGCGGGCGACCCCGTGAGCTTGAGCGTCGCGATCACCTTCCCCGCGTACGCCGGATGCTTCACGACGAGCGCATCGCCCGCAAGCTCGAACGCGGTGACATCCGCCGCCATGCTCACACCCAGCTGCGCAGCCACGCGCGGCGCGAGATCGCGCCCCTGCGCGCTCGCCGAGAAGATCGCGGCGCGATAGCCGCCGGCCTTGATGCGCGCGGCAGCCGTCGCCGCCAGTGCCTCGACGTTCGCGTTCGCGAGCCCCGCGTGCTCGACGACGATTACCATATCGGCGCCGTACTTCCCGAGCTCACCCGCCAGCGACGCGATGCCAGGCGCGCCCACCAGCATCGCGTGCACCTCGCCGCCGCCACTCGCATCGGCCAGCGCGCGCGCCGCACTCACCGCCTCGAACGCCACGCGCCTGAGCGCACCGCCGCGCGACTCCGCAAACGCAAATGTGTTCGCCACTACAGCACCTTCGCTTCGGTATGGAGCAGTCGCACGAGCTCCGCCACCGCGCCCGGCCCCTCGCCCACGATCCGCCCAGCCGCGCGCTCCGGCGGCAGCTCCATCTTCTCGAGCGTGAGCCTCTCTTCGCCGAGCTGCGCCGGCTTCACCTCGAGCGGCTTCTTCTTCGCCGCCATGATCCCTTTGAGCGATGGGTAGCGCGCGCGCGGCATCCCCTCATCGATGGTCACCACGGCAGGGAGCGCGAACTCGACGATCTCGGCCGCGCCCTCGAGATCGCGCCGCGCGGTGCCGCGCCCATTCGCGATGTCGAGCGTCGATACGGCCGTCGCACACGGAAGGCCAAGGAGCTCGGCAACCATGGGGCCCACAGTTGCGTTGGCCGAGTCAACCGCCTGGCGTCCGAAGAAGATGAGATCGTAGGCGCCGCCCTTGAGTTCCGCCGCGAGCGCGCGCGCGATCACGAGTCCATCCGTGGGTACGCGCTCCGCCTTGAGCTGCACCGCGCGATCCGCGCCCATACTCAACGCTTTGCGCAGCTGCTCCTGCACCACGTCGGGGCCTAGCGAGATCACGACCGTCTCGCCCGGTCCCTGCTTCTCGTTGAGCTGGAGCGCCGTCTCCACCGCGTAGCCATCGAAGTCGCTCATGTCGTACTTGAGCCCCGCCTCATCGACCGCCGTGCCGCTCGCCGCAATCTTGAATCGCGTTTCCATGTCGGGAACACGCTTGATGCACACCGCGATTTTCACACGCGCACCGGGTTAGTTGAACGCGCTCAACCCGGTCACTGCCTGACCGAGAATCAACGTGTGAATGTCGTGCGTCCCCTCGTACGTGTAGACGCTTTCGAGATTCGCCATGTGCCGCATCGACGCATACTCGGCGAGAATTCCGTTGGCGCCCAACAGCCGGCGCGCCTCGCGTGCGACATCGGTGGCGATATCGCAGTTGTTGCGCTTCGCGAAGGAAACCTGCTGCGGCGTGAACGTCCCCGCATCCTTGAGCCGCCCGAGGTGCAGCGACACGAGCTGCGCCTTCACGATCTCGGTGAGCATCACCGCGAGCCGCTGCTGCTGCAGCTGGAAGCCGCCGATCGCCTTGCCGAACATCACGCGGGTCGTCGAGTACGCGAGCGCCTCTTCGTAGCAGGCCATCGCCGCGCCGATCACGCCCCACGAGATCCCGTAGCGCGCCTGCGTGAGGCACATGAGTGGAGACTTGATGCCGCCGCTCTTCGGAAGGATCGCGTCCTTCGGCAGGCGAACCTCCTGGAAGACGAGCTCACTCGTGTCCGACGCGCGCAGCGAGAGCTTCCCCTTCTGATCCTTCGCGGTGAAGCCCGGCGTGTTCGTCGGCACGATGAAGCCGCGGATCGACTTGTCGCTCTTCTCGCCATTCGTCTTCGCCCACACGATCGCGACCTTCGCCTGCGAGCCGTTCGTGATCCACATCTTCGCGCCGTTCAGAATCCACGAGCCGTCCGGCTGCTCGTTCGCCATCGAGCTCATCCCCGACGGGTTCGAGCCGAAGTCCGGCTCCGTGAGCCCGAAGCATCCGATGATCTCGCCCGCGGCCATCTTCGGCAGGTAGTGCTTCTTCTGCTCCTCGCTGCCGAACGCGAAGATCGGATACATGACGAGCGCGCCCTGAACCGAGGCGAAGGATCGAATGCCGGAGTCTCCACGCTCGAGCTCCTGCATGATCAATCCGTACGCGACGTTGTTCAGCCCCGCGCAACCGTATTCCTCGGGCAGGTTCGCGCCGAACACGCCGAGCTCAGCGAGCCCCGGAATGATCTCTTTGGGAAAGCGGCCCTCGACGTAGCAGTCGCCAATGATCGGGAGGATGCGCTCGTCGACGAATTGGCGAACGCTGTCGCGAACAGCGCGCTCCTCTTCGGAGAGAACGCTGTCGATATCAAAGAAGTCTTGCATGCAATAAAGCTACGGCTGCGGCGGGCGGCGTCAAAGTGCCCTACGCCCCTTGCGTCAGCTCTGTCTCGCCGCCCGCAATCCGAGCTCCTGCTGCGCGACCACGAGCGCCGCCGGAGCCGGCGCGCGAAGCTCGCGGCGAGCCTGCGCCGCGATCCCCACCGCCTGCGCCTTGGCCCGAAACGTCGGCCCGTGATCGATCGGCAACCCCGTCTCCGCCTGCCACTGGTGCACCATCTCGTGCAGCAGTGTGTGGAGCGCCTCCGCCCACCCGTGCTTCCGGATGTGCGTCCGGCTGATCGTGATCTCGGCCCGCTCGCCGTACGGCGTGGCCGTCGTGTACTGCCCCAAGCGCGAGCGCATGCGCCCCGACAGCCGGATCGGAATCTCGGAGAGTATGCCGCCGAAGTGGCGGAGATTGTACTCCTGGTGCCAATGCGCGAGCTCGCGCAGCGTGACGGAGTCCTGCGGGTCCGCGCGACCGGGACGCCGCACCGGCGCGCGGTGCGCGGCGGCGACCGGATGCGTGAGGATCACGCGCTGCGCCTCGCGCCGCTCCGCGCGCGTGCGCCCCTGCACGAACTGCACGATCGCGCGCAGCACCCCTTCCGGCGCCTCGAGATACCCCTTGTTCACGCGAAGCTCGGCGCCGCTGAAGCTCACCATCACCGCGCGATTCGACGTCAGGCGCAGCTTGGTGATTCCCTTGAGTCCATACACGCGCAGCCGATGCAGCAGCTGCTCGGCGTTGCCCGGCGGGGAATCGAACTCGAGGAAGAGCTGCAGGAGCTGGTTGATGCGCGATGCCACGAACTTCTTCATCGGTGGAATCGCGTCGTCGGACCGGGAAGAAAGGTCTGCTTGTCGTCGGACCAGATCTGGGGCTCGATCTCGATTCCCTTCGGCGAGATCTGGATCGCGTTAATAGCCGACGGACGCCGGCCGCGCGTGCGGTCGGAGACCGTGCCCGCCGTGCACACCACGGTGCCGAACTGCGTGTGCTCGACGTGATAGACGGCTTCCTGGTGATCGTGTCCGCACAGCACGAGATCGATACGGAGATCGACGAACGCCCTCGCGGCGCGGGCGGGGCGCGAGAGCCCGTACCGGTTCGAGATGTCGCCACGCAGCGGATTGTGATGCATCACGAGCACGCGAAGATCGTCCGCGGGCGCGGCGCCGAACTTCGCGCGCGCCTCCTCAATCTGCGCGGTGCTGAGATTGCCGACCACTCCCACATCTCGCGGATTCCAGGTGAGCGTTCCCGGCACGACGCCCTGCGCCGTGTTCACGCCCACGAAGGTGACGCCTGGCACCGAGAGCACGGGCTCGAAGTCCCGCGAGATGTAGCGCGCGTAATTCGCGACGGCGGACTTGCGCGAGCCGATGCCGAGCGGCGCGCGCCACCACTTCACGTCGTGGTTGCCCGGGATGACGATCGTGCGGCTCACCTTTGCCGCATCGCGCAGGAAGTGTCGCGCGGCCTGGAACTCGCCCGGCCGCGCGCGCTGCGAGAGATCGCCCGAGACCGCGACCACGTCGAAGCGACTCGTCGCGATCATCTCCGCGATCATGTCGAGCTGCGCTGGTACTGCGGGCGGTCCGAAGTGGAGATCCGAAACGTGGAGAACCGTGGTCAAGCCAGTCTCGCGATGATGGCGTCCGCAAAGCCGGTGGTCGTCGCGTTGCCGCCGAGGTCGGAGGTGAGCGACTTGCCCGAGTGAAGAACGTCATTCAGCGCCGTTCGGATTCTCGCGGCGGTGGGCGCATCTCCGACGTGATCGAGCATCAGACACGCCGCGAGAATCACGGCCCCCGGATTCGCGATCCCCTTCCCCGCGATGTCGGGCGCCGTGCCGTGCACGGCCTCGAAGATCGCGGCCTTCTCGCCGATGTTCGCGCCCGGCGCCAGCCCCAGCCCGCCAACGAGCCCCGAGATCTCATCGGAGAGGATGTCGCCGAACATGTTCGTCGTCACGATCACGTCGTACTTCTCGGGGGTGAGCACGAGGTGCATCGCCATCGCGTCGATGATGCGCTCCTCGAAGATGATTCTCCCCTCGTACTCCTTCGCGATCTTGCGCCCCGACTCGAGGAAGAGGCCCTGCGAGAGCTTGAGGATGTTCGCCTTGTGCACGAGCGTCAGCTTCTTGCGCCCGCGCGTCACCGCATGCTCAAAGGCAAAACGAATCACGCGCTCCGCACCCGCGCGCGTGATGATCGCGACGGATTCCGCCGCGGCGTGATCGTCGTTCCCGATTTTGACGTAGTGCTCGACGCCGCTGTAGAGCCCCTCGGTGTTCTCGCGCACGAGGATGATGTCGACGCCGGTGTAGCGGCCGTTCGGGATCAGTGTGCGCGCGGGGCGGACGTTGGCGAAGAGATCGAAGCGCATGCGCAGCGCGACATTCACGCTGCGATAGCCGCTGCCGAGCTGCGTCTCGAGCGGGCCCTTGAGCGCGACGCCCGTGCGCGCGATGGACTCGAGCGTCGCCACGGGCATCGGGTCGCCGACGGCGTTGAGCGCCGCCATTCCCGCGAGCTGGCGATCCCACTCGATCTTCGCGCCGGATGCCTCTACGATCTTGACCGTCGCGCCTACGATTTCCGGACCGATCCCATCACCGGGAATCAGCGTGACGGGAATGGCATCACTCATTGGTTCGGGGGTCCAAGTTGGTCTGCGAGATGGCCGGCGAGACTCGCGGCGAGCGCGGGCCCAAACGACGTCTGTGGATCGCTGGCAATGTCCGCCATGTAAATGATCTTCGCGCGCACCGCGTCGAAGATCACGAAGCGGAGCACGGCGCACTCCTTCCCGTCGGGAATCGACTCGAAGCGCAACTCGACCGGAAGGAGCACGAGCTGTCCGCCGTCCTGCAGCGCGACGAGCGTGCGGAGCTGAGACGCGATTGGGTCGGGCACCTGCTCGGGCAGCCGCTTCGGACCCGGATAGCGCAGCCACTGTGCCGCCATCGCGCGCGGATCGGGCGCGTACGGCTCGTTGCGCTTGACCATCGCATCAATGGCCGTCGGAAAGACCCACACCTTCTTCACGCCGCGATCGCTGAGCGCGAAGGCGATCTCGTCGTCGAGCGAGGAGAGATACGCCGTCTGGTCCGTGATCTGGCCAGCCCAGTTGAGCGAGTCGCCCATGCGCAGATAGTGCGTGGGCAGGATCATCAGGCGACGCGTCGAGAAGGCCGCGAGCACGTGTTGATGCGCGGGCTTCGGTTTGTCATGCGACTGCGCACTCGCGGGAAAGGCGGCGAGCGCGGAAGTCGCGAACAGGGCGGCGCCGAGTGCGGCGGAAATCTTCACGGACATCATCCTTGAGACGGGAAAGCTATAAGAAGGGCGAGGCGAGTGATACCGATTAAAGACGCGCGAGCGAGGCCGCTCGGCACTCGATCAATTCGTGGGGAGCATCTGGCCGTTCGCTCTGCCCGTCGTACATATTCGCCCCCCATGCGACGTCTCGTGTCAACGCTCACCTGGATCGCCGTCTCCCTGCTCGGCGCCGGCGCCCTCGCGCGCCTCGCGCTCTCACGCGGCGAGACCATCAGCGCCGGATGGCTCCTTGCGGCCGCGCTCTGCACGTACGCGATCGCGTATCGGTTCTACGGGCGCTTCATCACGACGAAGATCTTCGCCGTCGACGACCGCCGCGCGACACCGGCCGTGCGCATGGAGGACGGCCGCGACTATCTGCCGACGAATCGCTGGATCGTCTTTGGCCACCACTTCGCGGCGATCGCCGGTCCGGGTCCGCTCGTCGGCCCCACGCTCGCGGCGCAATTCGGCTTTCTCCCCGGCGCGATCTGGATCGTCGTCGGAGTCGTGCTCGGCGGCGCCGTGCAGGATCTCGTCATCCTCCTCGCTTCGGTGCGTCGCGACGGCCGCTCGCTCGGCACCATGGCGCGCGACGAGATCGGGCCAGTCGCGGGAACGACCGCGCTCGTCGCGATCCTCGGGATAATGGTGGTGCTGATCGCGGTGCTCGCGCTCGTCGTCGTCAACGCACTCGCGTCGAGCCCGTGGGGCGTCGTCACGATCGGGCTCACGATTCCGATTGCACTGCTGATGGGCATCCATCTTCGCTGGATTCGGCCCGGGCACGTGCTCGAGGCGAGCGCGATCGGGCTCGTGCTCCTCGTGGGCGCGCTCTTCGCCGGCCGCTGGGTCGCTGCGCACCCCGACGTCGCCGCCGCGTTCACGCTCTCGCGCCAGTCGCTCGCCATCATGATCATGGTGTACGGCTTCGCTGCATCCGTGCTCCCGGTGTGGCTGCTCCTCGCGCCACGCGACTACCTCTCGGCCTTCGTGAAGATCGGCGTCGTGCTCGCGCTCGCGATCGGCATCTTCGCGGTGCTCCCGCCGCTGCAGATGCCCGCGCTCACACGCTTCGCACACGGCGGCGGGCCGATCTTCGCGGGCACCATCTTCCCCTTCGCCTTCATCACCATCGCGTGCGGCGCGATCTCCGGCTTCCACGCGCTCATCGCGTCGGGAACGACACCCAAGCTGCTGGCACGTGAAAGCGACGCACTCCTCGTTGGCTACGGCGGGATGCTCATGGAGTCGTTCGTCGCGATCATGGCGCTGATCGCCGCGTGCCTCCTCACCCCCGGCGTCTACTTCGCGATCAACGCGAGCTCCGCATCGCTTGGCCCAACGGCGGAAAGCGCATCCCACGCGATCGCGCAGTGGGGCTTCACCGTCACGCCGCAGGAGATGCGCGACCTCGCCGCGCGCGTCGGCGAGCTCTCGCTTCTCTCGCGCACCGGCGGCGCGCCGAGCCTGGCAGTGGGGATGGCGCAGCTCTTCTCGAACGTGCTGGGGGGAAGCACGGCCATGGCGCTCTGGTACCACTTCGCGATCATGTTCGAGGCGCTCTTCATTCTCACGACCATCGACGCCGGCACTCGCGTCGGCCGCTTCATGCTGCAGGACCTGGGCGGCCTTCTCTGGAAACCGTTGGGGCGCATCTATTCGTATCCCGCGACTGTGATCTCGAGCGCTGTTTTCGTTTCCATGTGGGGATACTTTCTCTACCAGGGCGTCGCCGATCCGCTGGGCGGCATCAACTCGCTCTGGCCGCTCTTTGGCATCTCGAATCAGCTACTCGGCGCGGTCGCGTTGTGCGTTGGCACCACCGTGATCATCAAGATGGGCCGCGCGAGATACGCGTGGGTGACTGTGATGCCGCTCACATGGCTCGCAACCGTCACCCTCACCGCGGGATATCAGAAGATATTCGCCGCCGATCCCGCGCTCGGCTTTCTGGCGCACGCGAGGCTGCTCGTCTCCGCCGCGCAGAGCGGGACGCTCCCTGCGGGGGTTGCAAGCGCCGCTGCGGCCTCACGGATGGCGGTGAACGACCGGCTCGATGCGGCGGTGGCCGCGTTCTTTATTTCGTGTGTGATCGTCGTATTGGTGGCATCGATCCGGGAATGGTGGCTCGTGTTGTCTGGCCGGAAGGCCAGAGTTACCACGGAGCACCCGTTCGAGAGGACTGTAATTCCCGTCTCGCTCGGCTAGATACAGAGGCGGCCCTGTCTTTGCTAATGTGTTCACGAGCTCCACAGTGCGGAGCTTCACGATTGGAAGGCTCTCATGAATCGAGGCAGCATGGACCGCATTCTGGTCACCGGCGGAACCAGCTTTTCCGGTCTGCATCTCGTCCGAAGTCTCGTGCGCGATGGACACGCGGTCCGCGTCATGACGCGATCGCTCGAGCGCGCCCGCGCGCTGCTCCCCGCTGAGACTGAGATTTTCGAGGGAGAGGTAACCGAGCGCCTCGACGTGATGCGCGCGATGGAGGGACGCGAGGTCGTCTACCATCTCGCGGACAGCTCCGGCGCCGGCCACATCACCGATGCTCGCGATCACTGGCGCATCAACGTGCAGGGAACGCGGCTCGTCATGCAGGCGGCGATGGAGGTCGGCGTACGGCGCATCGTGCATTGCGGCACCGCGCGCGTGCACGGCGACACCGGGCCCGGCGCCGCGAACGAGGAGTCCGCCTTTCGCCCCACCAACGCGTACGAGCTCACGAAGATGCAGGCGGAGCGTCTGGCGCTGCTCTTCGTGCACGAGTGCGACCTTCCGGTGGTCGTCGCGCGCCCCACGTGGACCTACGGTGCCGACGATCGCCGCTTCCGCCGCATGATGGCCTCGGTGCGTCGCGGACACGTCGTCATCCCGGGCACGCGCACGGCTCGCGTGCACCCGATCCACGTCGAGGATCTCGTTCGCGGACTCAAGCTGCTTGCCACCAAGAGCGCGGCGATCGGAGAGTCCTTCATCCTGGGCGGCCCCGAGCATCTCTCGCTCGATGAGCTCATCACGGTGCTCGCGCGCGCGGTGGGCGTGAAGCGGCCGCAGGTGCACATCCCCGAGCTGTCGACGCGAGCACTCGTGTGGGCATCGGAGCGCTTCGGCACCTTCGGCGGCGCGATGCGCGGCCGCCTCGAGTTTTTCACGAAGAGCCATGTGTTCGACATCGGGAAGGCGTCGCGCGTGCTCGGTTTCACGCCGAAGGTCGCGGTGTTCGATGGCGTCGGCCGGACGGTGCTCTGGGAGGAGCGCGTCGCGCTCGTGTCGCGCGAGAAGAGCATTGCGCGCCGTCGCACCGCAGACGTCGCTGCGCGACCGTCTGGCGAGCTCCGGCGCCGTTACGGGCTCAGCGATGATGCATTGATCGTCGGCGCCGTCTCTCGATTCTTTCCGCTGTCGGGAACGCGTCATCTGCTCGACGCCTTCCCGCGCGTGCACGCCGCGGTGCCGTCGGCCCGCCTGCTCGTGGTGGGCGAGGGCGCCGCGCGCGACATGCTCGAGGCGCAGGCGCTTCGCCTCGGGATCTCGCCCTTCGTGATCTTCGCCGGCATGCGCGAGGACCTTCCCGCGCATCTCCGGCTCTGCGACGTTGCCGTGGTCGCGTCCACCGACGACGGGCTCTCGCTCGCCGCGATGGAGGCACTCAGCGCCGGCGTTCCACTCGTCGCCACGCGCGCGAGTGGGCAGTCGTCGATCGTGCGCGATGGCGAGAA
>PLMM01000381.1 GCA_003142495.1 Gemmatimonadota bacterium
CCGGGGACGATCGCCGAGGCGAAGGAGCACGCGCGCATGGCGGCGAACAATGCATTCGCGGCGAAGCTCACGACGCTCGACGTCTACTCCGACGCGCTGCTCTCGCGCGTAATGCTCCACGTGCTCGACGAGAAGTGGAAGGATCATCTTTACGATCTCGACCAGCTCCGCAACGCGATCCACTATCGGAGTTGGGGGCAGAAGGATCCGCTCGTCGAGTACAAGCACGAGGCCTACACGATGTTCGTGGACCTCATGACCGATCTCTATCACACCTTCGCCGAGCGCTTCCTTCGCGCGCAGATCGTAATCGAGCAGCAGGGCGGTCCGCAGGGCGGCGACGATTCGCGGGATGGGCGCCGCGGCCCGCGCGTGCCCGCGCCGACGGCGCCCACGCGTCGCTACAACGCGCTCGGCATCCTCGAGGATGTGCTGCCAGAGTCGGGCGGCGGCGATGTCGCGACGGAGCCAGGCGAGCCTGATGGCGAGGTCGACATCGGCCCCGACGAGGCGCCCAAGAAGCAGGTCGTCGCGCGCAAGGAGGCGCGCGTCGTCGGGGCTGGCCGCGTCACGAGCCTCTCGCCGCAGAGCACCACGGGGAACACCGACTGGTCGGCTGTCGGCCGCAACGATCCGTGTCCGTGCGGGTCGGGGAAGAAATTCAAGAAATGCCACGGAGCGACGGTCTAGCGAGCGTCGCTTTCACCAGCGTCGAACGAAAGGGATGCTCCACCCCGCATGCGCTCTGCTATCTAGGGCGCACGAGCCGCATTCGCGGCCGCGCATCCCTTTCCCGAGACGCCGCCCGTGTCGCTTTCCGCTGGCCTACCGGCACCTTCCGCATTAAGTATTAAGGAGCTTCCCCGTTCGGAGCGGCCGCGCGAGCGGCTGCGCGACCACGGGGCGGCATCAATGAGCGCCGCCGAGCTCCTGGCAATCGTGGTGGGCACCGGCGGCACCGGTCGCTCGGCGATCAGCGTCGGGCAGGCCATTCTCGAATCTGCGGGCGGATCGCTTCGCCGGATCGCCGCGCAGCCCGTCGCCTCGCTCACCGCGATGCGCGGAGTCGGAGCGGCGCGCGCCGCGACCATCCATGCGGCGCTCGAGCTCGGGCGGCGCATGGCGTGCGAGGGGCGCGACGAAGGCGCGCCGATGCGATCGCCCCGGGAAGTCTATGCCGCGTTCGCATCGCGGTTGCAGGATTTGCCGGTCGAGGAATTTCACGTCGCAGTGCTCGACTCGCAGCATCGATTGGAGCGCGACATCGCGGTCACGCGCGGCATTCTCAATTCGTCGCTCGTGCATCCGCGTGAAGTCTTTCGGGAGGCGATCGCCGAGCGCGCGGCAGCGATCATTCTCGTGCACAATCATCCGAGCGGCGATCCGACGCCGTCCGCGGATGATCGCGTGGTGACGGACCAGCTCGTGGCGGCGGGAAGGTTGCTCGACATTCCCGTGCACGATCATCTGATTGTCGGACGTGGGAGATACGTCAGCTTCGCGGAGGCCGGGCTGCTGTGAATGCAACTGCGAACTACGAACACGAATCAACCCAACAACGACGAATCGAACCCGGCGCGGGGAGAGATCTTCTTCGTAGCTTGGATCTTGAACTGAAACTACGAGCACGAAAAAGGCACAAAAAAACGAATCGACCCCGACCTGCGAGAAGATAATCTCCCGAGCAAGATTCGATTCGTGCTTGTTTTGTCCCTTTCGTGCTCGCAGTTCAGTGACTCCGCCCTAATGACTGAAAACTGACTCGGCCTCTCCACGCGAAAAGAATCTCCCGCCGCGACGGGTTCGCTTGTAGTTCATTGGTTTGATTCGTGTACGCAGTTCAGCAGTGCTCGCCGAATCGGGGCCGTCCTACCTCCCGAAAACTGGGCACCCAGGATGCCGCTCCAGCGTTAGTCAGGTGTAGATGTGCTCCTCGTGTTGTAGGTTGAGAAGGCAGACCCACGGTGACCCCAGGACCTTTGACCGCTCCGACGCTCAAATCGATTCTCCCCGAGCTGAATCTCGGTGATGCCCGCCTCGAGCGACTCGACGCGGACCTCATCGCGCGCGCCTACAAGTTCAGCGAAAAGGCGCACTATGGGCAGAAGCGATCGTCGGGCGCGCCCTATCTGCACCATTGCGTCGAGGTCGCCAAGATCCTGGCCGAGCTGCATCTCGATTCGAGCACCGTCGCGTGCGGGCTCATTCATGATGTCGTCGAGGATACCGCCGTCACCGTGGCTGAAGTTGCGGAAGAATTCGGAAAGGAGATCGCAGCGATCGTCGATGGTGTCACCAAGATCGGAAACATCTCCTTCCAGTCGCGCGAGGAGCGGCAGGTCGAGAACTATCGCAAGCTGCTGCTCTCGATCGCCAAGGACGTCCGCGTCATCCTCATCAAGCTCGCGGACCGCCTCCACAACATGCGCACGCTCGACTATCTCCCCGAGGAGAAGCGTCGCCGCATCGCACAGGAGACGATGGATCTCTACGCGCCGCTCGCGCATCGCTTCGGCATGGCGCAGATGCGGTGGGAGCTCGAGGATCTCTCCTTCAAGTACATCGAGCCGCCGGAGTACAAGGCGCTCGCAAAGCTCGTCGCGCAGAAGCGCGACCTGCGCGAGCAACTCATCAGCCAATTCTCCGAGCCGCTCGATCGCGAGCTGAAGCGCGCGGGCATCAACGACGTCGAGGTCGTCGGTCGCCCGAAGCATCTCTGGTCGATCTGGAACAAGATGAAGTCGCGCGACAAGCCGTACGAGGAGATCTACGACCTCATGGCCGTGCGCGTGCTCGTCAACTCCGTGCCCGAGTGCTACCACGCGCTCGGCGTCATTCACGATGGATGGACGCCGCTGCAGGAGCGCATCAAGGACTATATCGCGCAGCCGAAGTCGAACGGCTACCAGTCGCTGCACACCACCGTGTTCGGCCCGGGGCGCCAGCTGTACGAGGTGCAGATCCGCACGCGCGAGATGCACGAGACCGCCGAGTACGGAATCGCGGCGCACTGGCTGTACAAGGAAAATCGTACGAGTGCGGACAAGGCCGAGCAGGACATGAGCTGGCTGCGCCAGATTCTCGAGTTCCAGCTCGACGCGAAGAATCCGGACGAGTTCCTCGAATTCCTCAAGCTCGATCTCTATCAGAAGGAGATCTTCGTTCTCACGCCCACGGGCGATGTCATCGAGCTCCCCGAGGGCGCGACGCCGATCGACTTCGCCTTCGCAGTGCACACCGAGGTCGGTGTCCACTGTCAGGGCGCGAAGGTGAACGGCCGGATCGCGCCGCTTTCGCGCGAGCTGCGCAGCTCGGACACGGTCGAGATCGTGACGTCGCCCACGGCGAAGCCGAGCCGCGACTGGCTCGCGCACGTGCGCACGGGACGCGCGCGCCACAAGATCCGCCAGTGGATCCGCGTCGAGGAGCAGAACACCTCGGCGAAGATCGGGCGCGAGATGCTCGATCGCGAGCTGCGCCGCCGCCACGTGAAGCCGGACGACACACTGTTGAACGCCACCGCCAAGGCGCTCGGCCTCAACGACTCGAAGCATCTGATCTCGTCGATCGGGCAGGGCGACATCGCGATCGCGCAGGCGCTCAAGCTGATGTTCCCCGAGGAGTCGACGGAGATTCCGGCGAAGGCGAGCACGATCGAGCGCCTCGTGCGCCGCATGCGCGGGCCCGCGCGCGGCGTCCGCATTCAGGGCGTCGATGGGCTGATGGTGCGCTACTCACAGTGTTGTCAGCCGGTGCCGGGCGATCCCGTGGTCGGCTACGTGACGCGTGGGCGCGGCGTGAGCATCCATCGCTCCGACTGTCCGAACGTGCTGTTGCTGCAGGAGGAGCCCGAGCGCCGCCTCGAGATCGACTGGAAGGAGCAGGAGGGCGAGCTCTTTCTCGTGCGGCTCGCGCTCGAGGGTTCGGATCGTCGCGGGCTCTACGCCGACGTCGCCGCCGCGATCACGGAGAGCGGAACGAGCATCAAGAGCATGGAGCTCAAGTCGGGGCTCGGGGGCAACATCTCCGGGTCCGTGCTCCTCGAAGTCGAGAATCTGGCCCACCTCCAGAAACTCACCAAGCTCATCCGTAAGGTGAAGGGGATTGCCACTGCGGAGCGTCGCGAGCGCGCGGAACGGAGCTGATTTCGGCGAGATAGTGCGGCCAGTTCGCCAGCCGAAGATTCACCGAATCCGCTATATTTCCGCATGGCCGAATTCGACCTCCAAGCACCTTTCCAGCCCGCTGGCGATCAGCCTCGCGCGAACGCTGAGCTGTCGGCCGGGCTGAAGCGCGGCGACCGCTTTCAGACCCTCCTCGGCGTCACGGGCTCGGGGAAGACGATGAGCGTCGCGAACGTCATCAAGGCGCACGGCCGTCCAACGCTCGTCCTCTCGCACAACAAGACGCTCGCGGCGCAGCT
>PLMM01000085.1 GCA_003142495.1 Gemmatimonadota bacterium
GAGCGCGGACGGTATCGCGAGCTCGACGCGCGCGCTGCCGTTATCCGTCACCTTGACCGAGCGGTACGGGGCGAGAACGCCAATCGAGTCGAGCAGCGGATGGAGAATACCCGCGATGTACTGGCCTGCGCGTACGTCCGCGATGCGAAAGCGGCCGAGCGAATCGGTGCTGGCGGAGTACGCGCCGTTCCCGGGCGGCGCCTCCACCAGCTGCACGATCGCGTGCGCGAGCGGCTGCTTGCGTACGCTGTCGTAGACCACGCCATCGACCGTTCCCGTGTGCGCCAATGCCTGCGCGCGCGCGCTCCCGGGCGCGAGGGCGGCGCCGAGCACGAGCGTGAGGACAGCGATAACGCGGGTAGGGAGCATGGACATGGCGGGAAGTGATAGCGGGATCGGCGGGTGCAGCCGACATCCAAATCCCCACGTTCCAATGAAGACATTGCATCTCGGTGCGCCGCGCCCGCTAGGCACCATCGACGCATCCGGTCGGCGCTCCCCTCCTTCGCGGGTTGCCGATCGGTCATCCTTCCTCCATGCTGCCTCGCTCGACTCTCCCGTGGCTACTTCTCGCGCTCGCCGCCGCGGCGGCTCCAGCGGTGGCGCAGCGCGTGCCCCCCGCCACGCTCACACTCGACTCCACCTCCGCCGCTGCGCTGCGCCGCCGCCAGCCGCGCGAGCGCCCCGACACGATCCGCGCCTTCCCCACCCGCAAGCTCGGCGAGGGCGTCTACGCCGTGCTTGGCGACACCGGCCGGGGATCGGAGGGGAGATCGAACGCGGGCTTCGTCGTCACGAAGACGGGCGTCGTCGTGATCGATGCGCTCGCGAGCCCCGCGCAGGGGAAGACGCTGCTGCGCACGATTCGCACGATCACGCCCCTCCCGGTGCAGTGGCTCATTCTCACGCACCACCACCCCGATCACACCTTCGGCGCGATCGTGTTCAAGCGCGCCGGCGCGAAAATCATCGCGCACCCGGATCGTCGCACGCTCGCCTCCGAAGATGGCGACGACGCGATGGTGAGCGCGTGGACCGGCGTGCTCGGCCTCCGCGAGATGCAGGGCTTCGCCTTCGCGGACACGCCCGACATTCCCGTCGCGCACGATACGACTCTCACGCTGGGCGGTCGCGAATTCGTGATCGACGTGCCCGGCACCGCGCACACGGCGGGCGATCTCGTGATCTGGCTTCCGGACGCGCGCGTGCTGTTCGCGGGCGATCTTTTGATCGAGGATGGTGTCGCGATGGTGGTGGACGGAAGCTCCGGCGGGCTGCTCGCGGCGCTGGACCGCGTCGCAGCGCTCGAGCCCCTCCAGGTGATGCCGGGGCACGGGCGAATCCCCGCAAACCCGATGCAGCTCATTCAACTCACGCGCTGCGAGACGCTCGCGCTGCGCACGAAGATGCGCAACGATGTGCAGCAGGGCGTGTCGATGAGCCGGGCGTTGGCGTCGCTTCCCCCAGCCGATCGCGATCGTGCCGTGTCGCGCAATTCGCGCGTGCGGCGCAACGCCGTGAGAATCTTCGCGGAGATGGAGCAGGAGCTCATGCACTCGTCAGGTGAGCTTTCCGCCAAGAAAGATTCTGTCGCGATGCTGTCCTGCCCACGTTGAGCGCGCGAAATCAACCCGCTTGCAGGTCGTGAATTGCCGGGATAGAATTGTCTCCCTTTTCGTATTCAGGGAATGATTCACGCCCCCTTCGTCTCATCGCTCACGCCACCGTTCGTCTTCGTCGGTGAGCGCCTCTGGCTCGATTTCATCAACACCGATGACGTGCGCCGCGGCACGCGCGTGGACGTGCTGCGCGACTTCGAGCAGCTCATCCGCTGGCTCGAAGCGACGTCCGTTCTGGACGCCGAGCGCGCGGGCGGCATCCGCAGGCGCGCGCAGCAGCAGCCCGCCGGCGCCACCGCGTCGCTCGCGGACGCGCGGCGCATTCGCGCGTCGCTGCGGGCGCTGGCCGAGCGGGGCGCGCTCACGTCCGAGGTGCGCGTGAACGCGCTGGGCGAGATCAATCGCGTGTTGGGACGCAGTGCGGGCACCAGGCGCGTCGAGGCGCGCACGGATGGGAGCTTCGTGCGGAGCTTCGTTCCGGTGGGCGACGCCTTCGCGGGGCTGATGATTCCGGTGGTGGAGTCTGCCGCCGATGCGCTCGTCACGAACGAGCTCGTGCGCGTGCGGCGCTGCGCGGACTCGCACTGCCTGCACGTCTTCTTCGACAGCACGAAGAATGGCCGCCGGCGCTGGTGCGACATGTCCACCTGCGGAAACCGCGCAAAGGCCGCGCGGCACCGCAGACGGGTGAGCGAGAGCGCGCTCGCATCGCGCGCCTCGTGAGCTAGAGGCCGATCAGAAGTCCGAAGTGGACTTTCGACGTCGTCTTCGTGGTTCCGGCTACGCTGTGGAGGTGCTGCCGATGTCGAAGGCGCCGATTCCGGCCGTGAGGTATGGGCGCACGGGTCCGCCGTGATTCGACCTACGAGTGACGACTCGATTCTCGGATTTTTCTCACGAGCGTTGCCCGCATGCGAAAAGAGCGAGCGCGGATTTTCGCGCTCGCTCTTTTGTTCTTTATCGAACAGACAGCTAACTGGCGATCGTTGGCCGAGCCTTGATATATCCCATCTCCACCGCGTAGCTCGCAAGCTTCTTCTGCAGCACTCGGCGCCCGCGAAAGAGGCGTGACTTGACCGTGCCCTCGGGGATGCCGAGGATGTTCGCGATCTCCGCGTAGCGCAGCCCCTGCACGTCGCTGAGGACGACGGCGAGCCGGTAATCCTCCGGGAGCGCGTCGATCGCGCGCGTGATCTCGTCGTCCATGAACGAGTCGTAGAACTTGCCCTCGGGATCCGCCTCGCCGACGATCTCGTACGCGCCGCGTCCATCCTCATCTTCCGGGATGCGCACTTCGCGCGCGTCGATGCGCCGCTTCCGGCTCACGAACGCGTGATAGAGAATCGTGAACAGCCAGGCGCGCACGTTGGTCCCGAGCTGATACTGCTCCCACCGGTCGAAGGCGCGGAGCATCGTCTCGGAGACGAGGTCTTCTGCTTCATCGCGCTCGTGTGTGAGCTTGAGCGCAAAACTGTAGAGCGCATCGAGGTGCGTGAGCGCTTCGCCTTCGAATTGCGCGCGACGCTTCACGCGATCTTCGGACGAGCCTACTCGAGCCTTCTCCGCAACGACGGGCGCCGCCAAAGTCGTCGGCATTCCTTCCCCCACAGGCTGCATGTTCATTGAGTTGCCCCCACCACTGCCGGTTCGCGCTCCCGTGCGTAGGAACGCACGGACCGCTTGAGCTCTGTCGCGATACCCGCCGCGTTGGCCGCATCGCCCTTCACGCGTGACATGAACCACGCGCCTTCGAGCGTCGCGACGACGAACCGGGCGAGACGCGCGGTGTCTGCGTCATCACTCAGTCTCGGTCGTGCTTCCCACAACACCGCTTCGATCTGATCCGCCCAACGCTGGAATAGGGCATCTACCAACTGCCGAAAGCCCTCGTGCTGCGATGCCATCTCGGTTGCGAGCGCCCCACACGGGGTTCCGGAGGTGCAACCCTCGGGAGACTGCGAGGAGATGACCGCGTCGATGAAGCGAGTGAGGCGCTCGATCGGCTCGATCGTCGGCTCACGCAGTGCGGTGAGCCCTCGTTCCGCGAAGCTTTCGAACTGCAGCTTGAGCACCGCGTATCCCAGCTCTTCCTTCGACTTGAAGTAGTGATAGAAGTGCCCTTTGCCGCAGAGCCCGGACTCGCGGATGACCTCATCGATGGAGGTGTCTCCAAAGCCCTGGCGGACCATGACGGCGGTGGCGGCTTCTATGATCTGGGTGCGGCGATCTTTCATGAGCTGGAGTATAAGACTGCCCGGTCCATATGTCAAGTAAACGCTTGAGTACTTTCTAAGTATATGCGCTGACACACTTTGATTAATGTCCGTTACTACCTGACCGTTCGGGTAGGTATTGGATTACGGTAATTTTTGACTCGCCAGTCCTAGTCTCCATACGCATCGTTTCGCGAGCAGTTTCGCGCTACATTCTTGGCAATATGGAAACCATCCGCGTCACGCGAACCTACGAGCAACTGCTGTCGCGTGATGCGCTTCGCCCTGCGCCGCTTGCGGACGGGTATCAAATCGTGCGCGCGAATCCCTGCCCCGTAGCATTCGCGCGCTATCTCTACACGGAAGTCGGTCGCGAATATCGCTGGATGGATCGCATGACGTGGCCCGACGAAGAGTTCGCCGCCGCACTCGCGCGTCCGACGACATCCGTGTGGGTGCTCTACGGCCACGGCGTGCCCGGCGGCTTCTTCGAGCTGAGCGAGCACGACGACGACTCGGTCGAGATCACCTACTTCGGATTGATGCGGGATTTCATCGGAAAGGGGCTTGGCAAGCAGCTCCTCTCCTTCGCGGCAGAGAGCGCGTGGGCGATGAAGCCGTCGCGCGTGTGGCTGCACACGTGCACACTCGACTCTCCCGTTGCGCTGCCGAACTATCTGGCGCGCGGCTTCGAGAAATATCGAGAAGAGGAGTACGAGGTACGGACCTAACGGTTGCTATTGTGGGCCGGGCGCGCCCGGTCGGGCGTTTCCACATTGTTAACGGCTTGTGTTCACCGCGGACGCCGCCGCCCCGGGCCGCCGCCGCCGCGTCGCTTCCCTCCGCCGCGATTCCCTCCGCCCCCGCCCCCGCCACCGCGCGGCGCCCCACCGGGCTTTCGCTCGCCATGGCGCGGCGCTCGGCCGTCATACGAACGCTCGGGAGCGCGCGCTCTCTCGACCTCCTCCGGCATCCACGGGCGTTCGAGCAGCTCCTGCAGCTCCTCGAGCGTCGCGGCGCGCAGCGATCCCCGCGCACCACGATGCACCGCGAAGCGCAGCGGGCGATCCAGCACCGGCAGCTCACTCACGGTGAGCGTGCGCGCCATCTTCTCCGGTAGCCGCAGTCGCGCGACGCCGACTCTGCCGTCCGCGCCATCCGTCGCGTCCTCCACGTCGTACTCGATCGCCACGTCGTGATCGCGCACGCTCGTCATCGACGGCAGCGCGAGCCACCGCTTGCGCACCGCCGCCGGCACGATCGTGTCGGGATCGATGGTGAGCTGCGCCGCGCGGAAGTCATCGACCGAGCTCGCGCTCTCCAGCATCTTCGCATACACCGCCGTCAGCTCCCCCAGCGACAGCCTCGGCGTTTGCCCTCCGCTGCGGCGATACACATCGCGAATCTCCTCGATCGCCGCGCGATTGCGCTTGACCGCCAGATGCCGCGCCTCGAAGCGCGCGAGCGACTCCGCGATTTTCTCGCGCGCCAGCGTCGCGAGCTCCGGCGGGAACGCCTCGACCGGCTCCTCCTCGCGACCGAGCTCGAAGCCGAAGTAGGTGATCTGACTGCGCAGCACGAGCTGCGACCGCTTGCGATGCGCATCGAAGACGAGCTCCGGCGGATCGTGCGTCGCGTACTGCTTGATCAGATCGAATGGGATCTGCGTCCCCTCGATCGCCGCGCGCGGAATCCCCATGCGGTCCGCGAAGTAGCGCAGCTCCCCCGCGATCGCGCCGTAGCTCGAGCACACGCTCGTCTTCGACACGCGCGCCTCCTCGCCGCTCGCGGTACGCTCCTCGATGACGAGATCGAAGGGCATGATGCGCGCGACGAGATCGGCAAACAGCCGCGCTACTCGCTCGCCCGCGATCGGGAGCGTGCTTGGCAGATCGAGCTCGAGGCTGCGATAGATGCTCGCCATGCCGAGCGCGGCGTCTTCCACCGTTTTCACCAGCGCGCCGCGATCCTCGCCCCACTCCTCGATCCCCTCGGAGAAGAGATAGCGCGGCAGCCCGTACACGTCGCCCTTGTAGCCGTGCGCCGCGTACGCGTCCGCGAAGAGATTGTACGCGGTGAGATTGTCGC
>PLMM01000229.1 GCA_003142495.1 Gemmatimonadota bacterium
CCCCCACCACGACGCTGAAAGGCTACATCCCGACGCTCGACGGGTGGCGCGCGGTCGCAATCATCGCCGTCATGGCCAGCCATGCCGGGCACAGCTATTCCGCGCCGCTGGGCCGCGACTCCTTCTTTGATCGCATCGCCAGCGGCACGCACGGCGTCAATCTCTTCTTCGCCATCAGCGGGCTGCTGATCACCTCGCGGCTGCTCGAGGAGTGGGACACAGCGGGCCACGTCTCGCTCAAGCGCTTCTACATCCGCCGCGCCTTCCGCATCCTTCCGCCCGCCCTGCTCTACCTCGGCGTCGTCGCCCTCCTCGGCGCCCTTGGTCTTCTACCCGTCGTGCGCGAAGAGTTCGTCGCTGCCGTTCTGTTTTTCCGTAACTACCTCCCCGCCATTCTCGGTCCCAATGGAGCGGGCTTCTTCACGTCGCACTACTGGTCGCTCGGCGTCGAAGAGCACTTCTATCTCTTCTGGCCCGCGCTGCTGTTGCTCGCAGGCCGCAAGCGCGCACTCCCCGTCGCGATCGTCGTCGCCATTCTCGTTGCCGTGTGGCGGCACATCGAGGCGTGGCGCGAGATCATGCTCTACAACGCGATTCAGCCGAACTACTTCGTGCGCTCGGACACGCGCATCGACTCGATCATGTGGGGCGTCGTCGCGGCGCTAGCGCTCTCGCGCCCCGACGTACGTGCAGTGATCGAGAAATATCTTGGTACTATAGTAATACTCGCGCTGTTCGCGTTGTACGGGGCGATCGTCTATCGCTACGGCACGCGCCCGACGTTCTGGGAGGCGACGATCGTCCCCATCATCGTCTGNNGCTCCGTCCCCATCATCGTCGCCGGCACGGTGCTTCGCCCGCGCACCATGCTCGGCCGCGTGCTCGAGAATCCCGTGATGCGCTGGATCGGGAGGCTGTCGTACAGCCTCTACCTCTGGGAATTCTTCTTCGTCTACTATCGCGACGTGCCGATCACGCTGGGTGTGTGGCAGACATTCCCCGTGAATCTGATCGCGGCCGTCGTGTGCGCGGCGGCGAGCTACTATCTCGTCGAGCGCCCGCTCGTTAAGCTCGGACATCGACTCGCGCCGGCGATACCGCGCGACGCGATGGACCGCGCGAGTGGGGCGCCGGTGGTGGTGGCGGCGTAGACTACGCGCACGGTCTATTCCCGAATGATCTCCACTCGCCGATTGCGAGCCCGCCCCTCGAGCGTCGCGTTCGTCTCGAGGGGCTGCGAGTCGCCCGCTCCGCCGCTGTCGAGGCGAACGGTCGCGACTCCGTAGCGCGAGGTGAGCGATGTTTTCACCGCGGCGGCTCGCTTTTCGGAGAGCACCCTGTTCCCCGCGCCGCTCCCGCCAACACTATCCGTGTGCCCCACCACGCGGAGCTTCCAGTCAGGGTGGCGCTGCATGATGCTTCCGAGCTCGCTCAATACGGAGTCGGATTCCGGCTTGATCGCCGCGCTGTTGTAGTCGAAATAGATGTCGTAGATTTCCACCGGACGTTTGGCCGCGAGATCATCTTCCATGCGCTTCTTTGCGTCGGGGTCGGGGAAGTTGATCGACACCACGCGACCACCTTCGGCCCTGCCATGCTTCGAGTCGGCGCTGGTGACGTGCGACAACACGAGCGGGAACGCGGCGTCGGCGAGCACCAGCATGTCGCTCGAGTATCGCTCTCCCTCGTGATTGAGAACGCCGCGCAGGTGAATGGCTGGAACTGTCACGTGCCGGTCGTTGACGAGAACGCCGAACGGCACCGTACCAGGCTCCGCCCTCGACATGGTGCCATGGTACGGTGTTCCGGTGGCCGTACTGTCGCTGGTGAGCGCATTCATGAGTGACGAGAGCCCCCCCGACCCCGCTGCGCCCGAGACCTCGTCGACGATGGTGAGCGGCGCCGAGCCCTTGGTCATGATTCCGTGCATGACCGCGTCGGAGAGCACCATGCTCGTCGTTCCCTCCATGACGAGTGGATCGGTGGTTATCCAGACCTGGCGATAGATCGGCCCCGTCGCCATCGCCGAGCGAAGCATCTTCGCGTCAATGACCATGCCCTCCATGCCGCCGCCCTTCTTTCCATGTTGTGCATTCATAATGATGGTCACGGCCGCCGGATCGACGTTGGTGACCGTCATGGACGGGGTATAGTCACCCTCGATCGAGTCGCCGTGCCACGCCCATCCGACACGCATGCCCTTCACCAGAGCAATCTTTGGAGGCGCAGCCGTCTGCGCTCGCATTGTCCAGGGCATCGCGGCCGCCCCGATGACGGCCGACGCGAGCGTGACGAGCAACCGAGTCGCGCGCATCACAACTTCTCACACGCTGCGGCCATGAGCGCTTTGGCCTTGTCGTAGTCGGCCGTGCCGAGGATCATCGACAATCCCACGTCGTCCTTGCTGGCGAGCAGCCAGGAGCCGTTCACCAGCGCCGCCGAATCCCATGGGCCCACGAGCGCCGTGTCCGGCGCGAGGCCCCGACCCACCGCGGCACCCATTCCCGGCATGCCGAGCGCCTTGGTGAAACCGTTGAGCATCTTCTGCGACTTATCGTCGAGCTTCGGCATTGAAGTGGGAACCAGTTGCGCGGAGTCCACATTCCCTACGCCCGATCGGGCGCCGAAGGTCTTGGACGCAGTTCCAAGGAGGCCAGCGGTCGTCGCACTGCCTCGCTTCAGCATGTTGAGCCCCTTGTAGCCCTGCGTCCACGAGATGCCCATGGTATAGCTGACGTCGCCGTCCGCGGACGCCACTTTGTAGGTGCACGAGGTGTCGGTGCTGTCGGGGGTGGGATCTCCTTTCAGCGAACCGAGAATCGCTTCTGCCTTCGCGCGCGGGACGAGGTCGCAGGCAGGGACGCGCTTCACGGGCGCGGGCGCGGCCGCGACGGCCTTAGCACCGTCATAGTCGAGTGGCTGCGAGAGGCGCCCCACCGCCTTTTTGGCGAGGTCCATCGCGCCGTCCTTCCCGCCGTTGGCAGCGGTGATGTCCACCGTGATCACCTGGTCGCCCTTGAAAACCATGAGCTGACCTTGGGGGAACCAATTGCTGTTGTCCCACGGGCCTGGGCCCGCCGACCCCATTACCTTCGCGGCCATTCCACCGCCGTCGTCACCGGTTCCCTGCTGCGCGGCACCTGAAGCACTGTGAAGCATCCGGTCCATCACCGCCGGAACCCGCCGCCCCACCGTGCCCGCAGTCGCTCCGCCGTGCGCATTGTACTGCACCATCACTTCACGGCCATCTTTCCCCCGATACAGACAGGCATCGCCCCCCCGGTTCGGGAGCGCATCGTTGGAGCCCGCTCGGTACGGCGGCGCCACGAGCGGTCCCGTGTAGGGCTCGACCTCGCTCGCGGTGACATAGCGGCACGGATCCTCCTCGGGAGTGCTCGCGTCGGAAACGGGGGCGCTGCTATCCGATTGCGCTGTCCCCGGCTCTGCACTTCCCGACTGCGACTGCTGCGTCTTGTCGGCGCAGCGCGCCGCCAGCCCAACCATCATGCACGCCGCCGCAACAATCAGGGACCGTGCGCTGCGATATTGTGAGGTTTGTCGGTGCTGCATTGTCGCCCTCCACTCGAGATGCCCTCTACGACGCCGGCGTGCCCGGCAGGGAACGCGGCCATAATCGCGCGTCGGCGTCGATTGTGGGTTATGTCGCCGTCACCTGAGCGTC
>PLMM01000145.1 GCA_003142495.1 Gemmatimonadota bacterium
ATCTGCTCGAGGAGATCGAGCTCGCGGACGAGATCGGGCTCGACGTGTTCGGCATCGGTGAGCATCACCGTCCCGATTTCGTGGTGTCGTCGCCAGCGGTGGTGCTTGCCGCCGCCGCGGCGCGAACCAAGCGGATTCGCCTCACGAGCGCGGTGACGGTGCTCAGCTCGGACGATCCCGTGCGCGTCTTCCAGGATTTCGCGACGCTCGATTTGCTGTCGCATGGCCGAGCGGAGATCATGGCTGGACGCGGCTCATTCATCGAGTCGTTCCCGCTGTTCGGGTACGATCTCGACGACTACGACGAGCTGTTCTCGGAGAAGCTCGAGCTGCTCCTCAGGATTCGCGCGAGCGAGAAGGTGGAGTGGAGCGGCACGCATCGCGCGCCGATTCATGGGCTCTCGGTGTTTCCGCGCCCCGTGCAGGATCCGCTCCCCGTGTGGGTGGCGGTGGGCGGCACGCCGCAGTCAGTGGTGCGCGCGGCGACGCTTGGCCTCCCGATGGCGCTGGCGATCATCGGCGGCGAGCCCGAGCGCTTCAAGCCCATGGTCGATCTCTATCGCGAGGCGGCGGCGCGCGCGGGGCACGATCCGGCAACGCTCCCCGTCAGCATCAACTCGCACGGCTACATCGCGGACACGTCGAAGCAGGCGTCGGACGAGGCGTATCCTCCGTATGTCGAGACGATGGGGCGGATAGGCCGCGAGCGTGGATGGTCGCCGCCGACGCGCGCGAAGTTCGAGGCCGAGCGCTCGAAGCGCGGCGCGCTGTTGATTGGCGATCCGCACGAAGTGATCGACAAGATTCTCTGGGAGCACGAGCTGTTCGCGCACCAGCGCTTTCTCATGCAGATGAGCGTCGGCACGATGCCGCACGCGCAGATCATGCACTCGATCGAGCTGCTGGGTGATGTCGTTGCGCCGGCGGTGCGAAAGGCGCTTGGCGCTTCACCGACGGCTGGCGTGCGCGAAACGCCGGCCATCGCCGGCGCGGCTCAGATCCGGTAAACCGTCACCATCGTCTCCTCGAAGGTGCGCGTGCTCGCGCCGCGCGGAAGCTCGTGGGTGGCCGCGTGCTCGACGACGAGGATGCGCGAGAAGTGGCTCGCGTGCCAGCTCGCTACGATGCGATCGAGCTGGCGCGAGCCGTACGGCGGATCCGCGAACGCGATGTCGTAGCTCGCGGGGCCGAGCATGGCGGCGTATGGAATCGCGTCGCGCTTGAAGATGCGGGTGGACTCGCGGAGGCGGAACGCGGCGATGTTGGCGCGGAGGGCGTGCAGGCTGTCGGGGCGGAACTCGACGAAGTCGGCGCTCTTGGCCCCGCGCGAAATGGCCTCGATCCCGATGGCGCCGGTGCCCGCGAAGAGCTCGAGCACGCGCGCATCCGCGAGATCGTCGCGCACGACGTCGAGCATGGCGGCGCGAACGTGCTCGGCCGTGGGGCGCACGCGGCGATCCTGTGGGGAGACGAGATCGCGGCCGGCGTGCTTTCCGGCTACGATTCTCACTGGGCTGTTTCGAGCGCGAAGTGCATGCGTACAATCTAGTTGCACCCCGACCACCGCCCTAGCGCGCGCCGCGGCACGCGGAATGCCCACTTTCACGCGCGCTCTTATCTCCCGAGGTGATGCGACGTATCCTCTGGGTCGCCGTCACTCACCCGATATACCCAGCATTCGGCTCGCATGACACCAGTAGGCGACCCCGCCAGCGACGCGCTATATCGGCTCCTCGTCGACCGCGTGCGTGACTATGCGATCTTCGCGCTCGACCCCAAAGGCTGCGTGCTCAGCTGGAACGAGGGGGCGCGGCGAGTGAAGGGATACGCGGCCTCGGAGATCATCGGGCGCCACTTCTCGATCTTCTATCCGCCCGCGGACATCGCGAGCGGCAAGCCGCCAATGGTGCTCGAGGCCGCGATTCGCGATGGGCGATTCGAGGACGAGGGTTGGAGGCTCCGGAAGGACGGCTCGCTCATCTGGGCGAACGTCGTCATCACGGCGCTCTTCGACGACAGTGGTGCGCACGTCGGATTCGCGAAGGTCACGCGTGATCTCTCCGATCGCCGCGCGGCAGAGGAGACGCTCCGCGCAAGCGAGGAACGCTTTCGTCAGCTCGTTCAGACCGTGAAGGACTACGCCATCTTCATGCTCGATCCCGAGGGAATGGTCGCGACCTGGAACGAGGGCGCGCGCCGCATCAAGGGCTACGCGGCGAGCGAGATCGTCGGACGACACTTCTCCACCTTCTATCCTGCGGAGGATGTCGCGAGTGGGAAGCCGGCATTCGAGCTCGAGGTCGCGACCAAGGTGGGCAGCTTCGAGGACGAGGGATGGCGCGTTCGAAGGGACGGCACGCTTCTCTGGGCGAACGTCGTCATTACCGCGATGCGCAATCCAGACGGTGCGCTGATCGGTTTTGCGAAGGTGACGCGCGATCTCACGGAGCGGCGCGCGGCGCAGGAGCGCGCGATCGCCGATGCGCGTCGTGTCGCCGAGGCGGAGGTGGCCAACCGAACGAAGAGCGAGTTTCTGGCCGCGATGTCGCACGAGCTGCGCACGCCGCTCAACGCGATCGGCGGCTATGCGGAGCTACTCGAGATGGGAATCGGCGGTCCGATCACGGAGCAGCAGCACAGCTACCTCTCGCGAATTCGCGGAAGCCAGCGGCACCTGCTCGGCATCATCACCGATCTGCTCAACTACAGCAGACTCGAGGCTGGACATGTGACGTACGATGTTGCGAGTGTGCCGGTACAGAGCGTGATGGACGCCGTGCTGCCGCTGGTGGAGCCCCAGGCGCAGGCGAAGCGCATCGACTTCGTGACTGAGGCGTGCCCGCTCGATCTCGTCGCGAGAGCGGATCCGCTGAAGACCGAACAGGTCGTGCTCAATCTCATCTCCAACGCCGTGAAGTTCACGTCCGCGGGAGGTCGAATCTCGGTGCGATGCCTGGCGGCCGACGATCGCGTGGTGATCGAGATCAAAGACACCGGCCCGGGGATTCCTCTCGAGAAGCATGAAGCGATCTTCGAGCCGTTCGTGCAGCTTGGCCGCACGCGCACGACCCAGCACGAGGGCACGGGGCTCGGGCTGGCCATCAGTCGCGATCTCGCACGCGCGATGGGTGGAGACGTGACGCTGGAGAGCACGGTGGGCACGGGAAGCACGTTCACGTTGACGCTACCGCGAGAGCAAAAATGAGCAGGCTCGATGAAGAGAGGACGCTCCGAAACGGCGAGCCGCGCGAGCTGAGTGAGCACATCTTCTCCGTCTCCGCCGGCATGGTCGGCGTATGCATCACGGTTATCGGACTCTTTCGCATCGTGTCGCGGTCACAGCACGTCGACAGCGTCGCGGATAATTTGCTGGCGATTGATGCGCTGGTCTTTCTCGCGTCGTGCTTCTTAGCCTACCTCGGGCTGCGGGAGAGGGGATCGGCGAACAGAAGACGGTTCGAGCGCGCGGCGGACTATCTGTTTCTGGCGGGGCTGACGATGATGTCGGTGGTGGGCGTGTTGATCGCGTACGAGGTGATTTAGGTCGATCGTGCGATAGTCACAGCCGGTGCCCGGCGAACGGCTAACCCCCCGTTCCCGCTCGAAAATCCAGCGCCAGATCCAGCGCCGGCACCGAGTG
>PLMM01000207.1 GCA_003142495.1 Gemmatimonadota bacterium
CCGGCCGCCATCTGTTTTACGGCGCTCGAGAAGTCGATCACACGTGGCTTGCCGATGCGGAGTTTCTCCCAAGATGGCAGTTCGCAACCTGAGTGTGACGGAGACGCCCGACCATGCGCCTTCGCGAAATCGCATTCTCGCCGCGCTTCCTGCCGCAGAGTTCGATCGCATTACATCCGGTCTCGAGCCATTCGCACTTCTGGTCAACACCGTTCTCTACGAAGCAAATTCCCCCATCACACACGCGTACTTTCCGACGAGCGGCTGCGTGTCGATGGTGAATGCCTTGGATGAGGGGGCCGTCGAGGTCGGAACGATCGGCTACGAAGGATGGGCGGGGCTGCCGCTGCTGCTGGGCGACGATCGCATGCCGACGCGCGCGATCGTGCAGCTCACCGGTGAGTCGTACCGCATCACCGCCGCAGCGTTCGCGAAGGCCGTCGAAAAGAATCCCGCCTTCGCTCGGCTGCTCAACCGGCACTCGCTGGCGCTGTACAATCAGGCCGCGCAATCGGTCGCGTGCAACCGCCTGCACACGCTCGAGTCGCGCTGCGCACGCTGGCTGCTCATGACGCACGATCGCATGCGCCTGGAGGAGTTCGTTATCACGCACGATTCTCTCTCCTACATGCTCGGCGTCCATCGCCCGGCGGTCACGCTCGCCGCGGGAATGCTGCAGCGCGCGGGGCTGATCCGCTACACGCGCGGACGGGTGCGCGTCGTCAACCGGCGCGGCCTCGAGGGCGTGTCGTGCGCCTGTTACGAGATTACGCGAAGCAACTATGAGCGACTGATCAGGGGCTGAATCGCAGGGCCGTGCGGAGTGCGGGCTGCGCGAGAATCTCCGCACGATCGCGGCGCACGCGCGTCGCCATCAGAGGCCGGCGGAACAGCTACTCATCCCGATCTAGGAAGTGAACGCCACACTCCCGGAAGCGGTGGAGCTGCAGGCAAGACCGGGAATGGCGGGGAGGCTCGGCCAGCTGATCTCCATGGCCGCTGACGAGTACTACGGGCTCCCCCAACCGCCCGTTTGACGCGCCAAGACCTCACTCGCCCCATTCTTGCGATATGCAATTTGGGGCGCAGTGGCGCGACGAAGTCGTGCGCAGACAGGATGGTCGCAGTGCCGGGCGTAACGTATTGCGGGAAACAAATGGGGCAACCGAAGCTCGAGACAGTGGATCAGCGGCTGGTCCACGCTAAGGACGGCACTCGATGGCGAGTGCGCGAGGCCATCGCGCACGACGTGCCGGGCGCCGAGGCGTCGTCGTGCCTCATCTTCGACGCTGGGTTCGTTTGCCGGCGCGTCTGGCGCTATCCCGCCGAATGGAGTGAGTTCGACGACCTCGCGTTGCTCGCAATCATGGAGAGGCCCCGGCAGCACGCCGCTCAGGGGTGAAGCTTTCCGTCCATCTCCTCGATGGTCGCCGTCGACGGCTTCCGTTCCTTTTGTAGCCGTGCCGCAACGGTCTCCGCCTGCGTAAACACGCGGATGAAATTCTCACCAGCCACCTTCCGCAAATCCGCATCCGACCATCCCCGCCGCGCGAGCTCGGCCAGGAGATAGGGGAACTTCGAGACGTTCTCGAGGCCGGGAATCACGTCGTCAATGCCGTCGAAGTCGCTACCGATTCCCACGTGATCGATGCCGGCGATATCGCGGACGTGCTCGATGTGGTCGGCGACGTCGGCGATCGACGCGCGAATGGGGGGGTGCGCCGTGCGCCACTCCGACAGCTCGCGCTCCACCGCCGCCGTATCCGAGCCGAACTTCGCCTTCGCATCCTTCGACGCCTGCTCCTCGGCCACGTCGTGCGCGCGCACCTTCGCCGACACGAAGCCGTTGACGAAGGGCACCATCACGATGCCGCCGTTCTTCGGCAGCCGCGCAAGGATCGAGTCGGGGACGTCGCGCGGATGATCGACGAGCGCACGCGCACCGGAGTGTGAGAAGATCACCGGCGCTTCGCTCGCATCGAGCGCCGCGCTCATCGTTCCCGGCGACACGTGCGCGAGATCGACGAGCATCCCGAGCCGGTTCATCTCGCGAACGACCTCCTTGCCGAAGGGAGTGAGCCCGCCGTGTTTCGGCTCATCGAGCGCGGCATCCGCCCAGTCGAGTGTGACGTTGTGCGTGAGCGTCATGTAGCGAACGCCCATGTCGTAGTACGCGCGGAGTGCGCCGAGCGAGTTCTCGATGGCGTGACCGCCCTCCATGCCGAGGAAAGAAGCGACCTTCCCCTGCGAAAAATCGTAGCGGATGTCGGCGGCACGCGTGGCGAAGGCGAGGCGCTCGGGGTACTTGGCGATGAAGCGGCGCGCGATGTCGATCTCCTCGAGCTGCACGCGCGCATAGCCGGAGTCCTTGATCTCGCCGGGAATGTAGACCGACCAGAATTGCGCGCCGACCATCCCTTCCTTCATGCGGGCGAGATCCGTGTGCCCGGAAGTCGGGTGGCGAAGGTCGTACGCCTCGACATCGCGCGGCGTGTGCTTGTCCTCGCGAATGCGCCACGCGAGATCGTTGTGGCCATCGACCAACGGCGTCGTGCGCAGAATCCGCTTTGCGCGCGCGAGGTTGGAATCAGCGGCCTGCGCGTCGGCGCTGGATGTGGCGAAGGCGGCGCACACGAGGAGGAGAGCGATCGCGAGTCGAATCAGCATGAGGCGTTAGGGATTGTCTGTTGAAGTTGCGGATCGTGGCTCGCACAATGTTGCACGGGAAGCGGAGATGTGCGAGCGCGCGCGACTTTCGTGCGCAGCCTTTCGTGCGCAGACTTTCGTGCGCAGACTTTCGTGCGTAGCCTTGCCGCCGCGGCGGGCGCGCGATAGGGTGGGGAATGACTACGCTAGAGACGGAGCGCCTGTTCCTCCGCCCGCTGTCCAGCGACGATCTCGAGTGGCTCGTGTCGCTTCGCGGCAATGCCGACGTGATGCGCTACATCGGCAACGACGGCGCGGTGCCGCGCGAGAAGACCATCGAGCGGCTCGGGCGATATCTGCGCTGTTGGGAGGAGCACGGGCTGGGGATGTTCGGCATTCGCTTTCACGGCGCAACCGAGGCGGTGGGGTGGGCGGGGCTGCAGCCGCTCGAGCAGACCGGTGAGATCGAGGTTGGCTACGCGTTCGGCAAAGGTGCGTGGGGGCTCGGTCTCGCGACGGAGGCGGCGCGGGAGGTGGTCGCGTGGGGCTTTCGCGAGCGCGGGCTCGAGCGGATTGTCGCGGTTGCGAGCCCGGAGAACGAGGCGTCGCGGCGGGTGATGGACAAGCTCGGGATGCGCTACGAGGGGATCAAGCTGCGTTACGGAACCGACTGCGCGTACTACTCGCTGACACCGGAGGCGTTCGAGGCTGAAGAGCGGAGACGCGCAGCGAAGAGCTGACCGCTCGCGCGTGGAGCTGCGAGCGGGCTACGCCTCCTACGGATCTACGCGCTGGTGCCGGCGCACCGCCGCTACCGCCGGGCACTCACGCCCATGCTCGCAGTACCAGCCGTGCCGATCGTGAAAGACCATGTGCACGCGCGGCGCATCGTCGGGCAGATCATCCACTCGGAACAGCTGCATCACGGTGGTGCTCTCGCCGCATCGGCTGCGCGGATCGAGCTGTCGAATGCGAAGCAGCTCGGCCGGCTCGCGACGATTGTTCGGCTCGCGAATGGTGGCGCGAATCATGGCTGGAAAGCGGTGGAGGTGTGCCATGCTAAAGCTCTATGTAGTAGGTGGTTAAGAATCCGCAACTCTGCTCCTTGCGAGCGAAACGGCTCCCGCGAGCTTCGGTACGTGTTCGGCATCGGCATATTATCGCTCCAGCCCCTCGTGTGCAATCCTTCCCCTGAGCATCAGCCGACTTTTCTTCTGCTGATCCATCGCCCGCGATGATCGCCGCCCAACGCTGTCATGCACACCCAATCCCATGTACGTTGTTTCGATGACCGACGTCGTCTCCCTCGCGGAAGCTCTCATTGCGCAACCGTCCCTCACGGGCGCCGAAGCTCCGGCTGTCGAGCTCGCCACCGCATGGCTTCGTGAGCGCGGCTGGAACGTGACCCTGCAGCAACTCTCTCCGGCGCGCGCGAACATCTGGGCATCACACGGTCTCGGTCGCGTCACCCTTTCCACGCATCTGGATACCGTTCCACCGTTCATCGGCCCTCGGCGCGTCGGGAATCGCCTCACAGGGCGCGGCGCCTGCGACGCCAAGGGGATCGCCGCCGCCATGATGGTCGCGGCCCAGACGTTGGCCGAGGAGGGGGAGAAGCGCGTCGATATCCTGCTGGTCGTCGGCGAGGAGAAAAATTCGGACGGCGCGCGCGCCGCCAACGCGCTCCCCGCCACCAGCCGCTATCTCATCAACGGCGAGCCGACCGAGGGACGGCTCGCGTCGGGTGCGAAGGGCTCGATGAACGTGCGCGTCCGCACGCGCGGCCGCGCCGCACACTCCGCCTATCCTGAGCTCGGCGAGTCGGCCATCACGCCCATGCTCGCGCTGCTCTCGACGCTCGACGATCTCGAGCTGCCGGCGGATTCGCAGCTCGGCGCGACGACGATCAACGTGGGGACGCTGAATGCGGGGCACGAGGCGAACATCGTGCCGGATGAAGCCGTCGCACAGCTGATGGTCCGCCTGGTCGGCGACGTCGCGATCGTTCGTGGGATTCTCGAGCGCTGGGCGCACGGCCGCGCGGAGCTCGAGTTCGCGCCGCACATCCCGGCGCAGCACTTTCACACGATTCCCGGCTTCGACAGTGGCCCAGTGTCGTACACGAGCGACATCCCGCTGCTCGATCGGTGGGGCACACCGCTTCTCTTCGGGCCGGGCTCCATTCACGTCGCGCATACCCCCGACGAGTTCATTGACTTCGACGAGCTGCGCGGCGCGGTCGACAGCTACATGCGTCTCGTGCGTACATTACTCGCCTCATGACAGCCGCCCCCATCCGCAAGATTCCGGTCGGCGTACTCGGCGCCACCGGCGCCGTCGGCCAGACGTTCATCAAGCTGCTCGCGAATCATCCGTGGTTCGAGGTCACCGCCGTTGCCGCGTCCGAGCGCTCGGCGGGGAAGCGTTACAGCGACGCGGCGCACTGGCTGAGCGGCGACATGCCCGAGCGCGTGGCGAAGCTGACGGTCACCGCGTGTGATCCGGCCGTAGTCGACGCGCCGGTCGTCTTCTCCGCGCTCGACTCCGATGCGGCGGAGGAGGTCGAAGCGGCGTTCGCGCGCGCCGGGCGGCTCGTGCTCAGCAACGCGCGCAACTATCGCATGGATGCGGATGTGCCGCTGCTCATCCCCGAGGTGAATCCGGATCATCTCGCGCTCATCCCGATTCAGCGCGCGGCGCGCGGCTGGAGTGGCGCGATCGTGACGAACTCGAACTGCTCGACGATGGTGATCGCGCTCGCGCTCGCGCCGCTACATCAGGCGTTCGGCATCGAGCAGCTTTTCGTCACCACGCTGCAGGCGCTTTCCGGCGCCGGCTATCCCGGCGTTCCCTCGCTCGATATCCTCGGCAACATCATCCCCTTCATCGGCGGCGGCGAAGAGGAGAAGATCGAGTCGGAGCCGCTCAAGATCCTGGGCACCTTCGAGAATGGCGCGGTGACGCCCGCACGCATGCGCGTGAGTGCGCAGGTGAATCGCGTTGCCGTCGAGCACGGGCACACGGCGTGCATGTCGGTGAAGCTGGCGTCGCGCGCCACGCCCGACGCCGCGATGGATGCGCTGCGCTCATGGAAGGGCGCGATCGCCGGCCTCGGGTTGCCGAGCGCGCCGGAGCGGGCGGTGATCGTCACGATGGAGAAGGATCGGCCGCAGCCGAGGCGTGACGTGAACGCGGGGAACGGAATGTCGGTGGTGGTCGGGCGCGTGCGCACGGACCCGATGCTGGATCTCAGGCTCGTCGCGATGGGGCACAACACCATTCGCGGCGCGGCCGGCGCATCGATTCTCAACGCAGAGCTGATGTTCGCGCGCGGCCTCATCAAGGCGTGACGGTGATCGACGTGCGCGCCGCGGAAGCGAAGGGAACGCCGTCGTACGTCGAGCTGCGTGCGCGGATCGAGCGCGCATCTGCCGCCTCAGCCGCGGGCGACGACTTCGATCGCGTCGACGCACAGCGCGCGGTGGCCGAGCTGCTCGATGCGCTCGAGCGCGGCGACGTGCGATCGGCGAAGCGCGGCGACGACGGGAAGTGGAATGCGGTGACGTGGGTGAAGACCGGGATCATGCTCGGCTATCGTGTGAGCGACCTCGTCGAGATGGGACACGTGAACGGCAGCTCGTTCCGTTTTTTCGACAGGGCGCTGTTCCGCGAGCGCGACCTGACCGTCGCCGATGGCATTCGCATCGTGCCGGGCGGCTCGATCATTCGCCGCGGGTGCTACGTCGCGCCGGGTACGATCTGCATGCCGCCGATGCTCATCAACATCGGCTCGTACGTTGGCACGGGCACGACGATCGATTCGCACGCGCTCGTGGGCTCGTGCGCGCAGGTGGGC
>PLMM01000390.1 GCA_003142495.1 Gemmatimonadota bacterium
CAGCGTCCGATAGCGCGCCTCGCTCTCCTGCAGCGCGCGCACGGCCACTCGCTCCTGCGTGACATCGCGCGCGAGCACGAGGCGCGCGGGGAGTCCGTTCATCGTGATCGCGTCCGCGATCACGACGGTATCGATGCGCCGGCCGTCCTTCGTAACGTGCACGAAGGACCCGCCACCGTAGCGCAAATCATCCTGCAGAGCGAGATCGCTCGGGAGGAGGGGCGCGTCTCCTTTGGGCTGAATCTCCGCGAGCGTCATCGTGAGGAACTGCTCTCGGTCGTAGCCGTAGTGCTCCACCGCCGCATCGTTGACGGTCAGGAAGCGCAGCGTCTCGGTGTCGACGACCCACATCGGCAGCGGATTGCGATCGAAGAGAAGCTGATAGTGTCGCGCGCTCGCGCGCAGCATCTCGGCCGCCTCGTGCCGCACGGTTACGTCGCGCGTGATTCCGACGATGCCGCCGAACTCTCCCGAGGCATCACGATACGGCTTGGTCGTCGTCTCGATCCACGACGGCGCGCCATCGAGCCCCTTGATCTGAGTCTCGATCACCATGCGCTCGCCGCGCTCGAGCGCCACGTTGTCGTCCGCCACGTATCGCTCGGCCTGCTCCCTCGGGAAAAAGTCGAAGTCAGTCTTGCCCACCATCTCCTTCGCCGACACGCCGAACACCCGTGCGAGCGGCTCGTTCACGGCGATGAAACGTGAATCGAGATCCTTCAGGAAGACGAGCTCCGGCAAATTGTCGAGCAACGCCGTCTGCTGTTCCCTCGCCATGCCGAAGGCCAGCTCCGCGGTCCTCAGCTCCGTGAAATCCTGCGTGGTGCCGAGCACGCGAAGGAGAACGCCATCGACGGCGGTGGCGTGCCCGCGGTCGAGGAGGTAGCGAATGGTTCCGTCCGGCCGAACCACCCGGAAGGAAAACTCGAAGTTGCCGATTCGCCCCGCGTCCTCGATTGCGCGCATGACGTGCGCGACGTCATCGGGGTGGATGTGCTTCTGAAACAGTTCGAGCGAGGCGGTCTGCGACTGCGGCTCGAATCCCATGATCCGATACGTCTCGTCGGACCACGTGACACGGTTCGCGACCATGTCGATTTCCCAGCTGCCGACGTGCGCGATCTGCTGCGTGTCGACGAACAGCGCGCGACTCGTCAACATCTCGCTGCGCCACGCGCCGCGCGTCGATTTACGCCCTGCCGCGTACGCAACGACGGCCGCGACGAGCGCAGCGAGCAACGCGACAGCGATGGATATGGGCGTGATCACCCTTTTAGTATCGTCGAGATCGTTCGGAACTCAAGAAGCTTTGAAAGTCCTAATCTCGAGCGCTCGGCTACCTCGTAACGATCAGCTCCGCCATTCGCGCCGCAGCACGCGGCGCCTGCGCGAAGAAGAGCACCGGCTCGATGAGCTCGAGCTCCATCAGGAGAAGGCGCCCCGAGCGTACAACTCCATCAACTCTCGCGTACAAGATGTCCGCGACCCCCGTATTCGTAGCCTCGGCGGCCGCGCGAAGCACCGCGCGCGCGTCCTCCACGATCGCGGGATCGGGGTCGAGCCGCTCGATGGTGCCGCCGAAGTCGTGCTGCACGCGAAACTCGCCGACGGCTGGACGCTTTCTCACCGCATGGCTGAATTCGCCACCCAGGAACACGAGCGACCACTCGCCATCCTCAATCTCGAGGAGATAGGGCTGCACCATCACACCGCTCGGCCGCGCGGCAACGAGCGCCCTGAAGCGCGCCTGGTGCGCCCCGCCGTCGCCCGGCGCGACACGCCAGGTGTCGTGCGCGGTGGCGGAGATCGCTGGCTTCACCACCGCGCCGCCCTGCCATCCCTGCTCGGCGATCAACGCATCGAGATCAGGGGTCTCGTCGCCATCGCCGGCGCTCACCCAGATCGTCGGTACGATCGCGACGCCCCTCGATTCGAGATCCCTGAGGTAGCGCTTGTCGACGCTCCACTGCACGAGCGCCGGCGCATTCATGAGCGATCCATCGTGTCGCGCCTTCACATTGTCCACCCAGCCGCGAAACTCGGTTGGCAGATGATGGAAGTTCCAGCAGGAGCGCAGGACAATCCTGTGGTAGATCGACCAGTCCGCCCGCGCGTCCCACGGCTTCGCCTCGACCTCCGCACCGCGCGCGATCAGCGCGTCGCGCAGCAGGCGATCGTCGGTCGTGATGGCCGGCACGCCGGAGTAGGTGATCAGTGCGACGCGACTGTTATATGACGGACTGCCCATTCGGTGTCTCGGTGTGAAGCGAAGAGTGCCCCGCTTCGATTGCTCAAGCGGTGTCCGAAATCTGAACTTGTGGTACACCCTTATGTAGGGCGTCGTTCAAGCGCACTCGTGCGCTCCCTCGTGCATCTTTCTTCATGCTCTTCGCCGACAATCGTGACATCACCGACGCGCGCCTCAATCTGGCGCTCGAGGAGTACATCCTCCGCAACAAGATGCCGGACGATGACCTTCTGCTCTTCTACGTCAACGCACCCGCGATCATCATCGGGCGCAACCAGAACACCATCGAAGAGATCAACTCCGACCTGGTAGATGCGCGCGGTATCCGCGTCGTGCGGCGCGTGTCGGGCGGCGGTGCGGTCTATCACGATCTCGGAAACCTGAACTTCAGCTTCATGACGCGCGATGTGAACGCGCGCTTCAATCGCTACGATCTGTTCAACAAGCCTGTGGTCGAGGTGCTGCGCGAGCTTGGCGTACCGGCGGAGATCGGCGGCCGCAACGATATCCTCGCCGATGGACGCAAGATTTCCGGGAACGCGCAGTTCGCGACAGCGGGGCGGATGTTCAGTCACGGCACGCTCCTCCTCGACTCGAATCTCGACGATGTGACCGCCGCGCTGAAGCCCAAGGCGGGGAAAGTCGAATCGAAAGGCGTCAAGTCGATTCGGAGCCGCGTGGCGAACATCAGTGAGTTCCTGCGCGAGCCGATCTCCGTGAGCGAGCTTCGCGATCGTATCCTCGAGCGCATCTTCGGCACGCGCGACCCTGCGCGCATTCCTTCGCTCGTGCTCGATGCCGCGGACTGGAGCGCCGCCAACGACCTCGTAGAGCGACGCTACGGAAGCTGGAAGTGGAATTACGGCGAGAATCCGGCGAGCAACGTGCAGCGGGTGCAGCGCTTTCCCGCCGGCGAGATCGACGTGCGGCTCGACGTGCACGGCGGCGAGATCACCAGTGCGCGCTTCTTTGGCGACTTCATGGGCCGTTCGGAGGTGAGCGAGCTCGAGGCGCAGCTGAAGGGAGTTACGTACGATCGCGACTCGCTCACGCGGGCGCTCGCCAACATCGACGTCCGGCAGTACTTCGGCGACGTGTCGCGCGACGACGTATTGGCGCTGCTGGCGCCCTGATCATTACGGCGCGCGCATTCGTGTGCGGTTAATTTTCGCGGACCAATTCGAGGAGAGACGATGTCGCAACCCACGGAAAGCTGCAGCCATCTCGATCAGGTGCGCGACGTCTCGCCGAACACCCCGAAGGGCTGCGAGGAGTGCCTCAAGCTCGGGATGCAGTGGGTGCATCTTCGGCTGTGTCAGGAGTGCGGCCACGTCGGCTGCTGCGATCAGTCGCAGGGAAAGCATGCGACCAAGCATTTCCATCAGACGAAGCACGCGGTCATGAAGAGCTTTCAGCCCGGTGAGGACTGGAGCTGGTGCTACATCGATGAGCTCTTCATCGAGCCCGCTGCCGAGCCGCGCACGTGAGCAGCATCGCGCCCGTGTGGCCGGCGCTGCGCGACTGGAGCGAGACGCGCGACACGCTTCACCTCTGGACGCAGATCGTCGGCAAAACGCGACTCGCCCTTGCGCCGATGGTCAATCACTGGTGGCAGGTGCCCCTCTACGTGTCGCCGCGCGGGCTGACGACATCGTGGATGCCGTACGGCACCGCCGGCTTCTCCGTCGAATTCGATTTCATCGATCACACGCTCGTCGTGCAGCGCGACGATGGACGCATGTGGTCGATGCCGCTCGCCCCGCACTCCGTCGCCGATTTCTACCGCAGCTACATGGCCGGCCTCCACTCGCTCGGCATCGACGTACGCATCTGGCCGATGCCCGTCGAGATCGCCAATCCGATTCCGTTCGCCAGCGACGAGACGCACGCATCGTACGACGCGGCGGCCGCGCACGACTTCTGGCGCGCGCTGACGCAGGCGTCTCGCCTGCTCTCGATCTTTCGCGGCCGCTTCATCGGCAAAGCGAGCCCCGTGCATTTCTTCTGGGGGAGCTTCGATCTCGCGTGCACGCGCTTCAACGGCGAGCGCGCTCCGCAGCATCCGGGCGGCGTCCCCGGCCTCGCCGATTGGGCGACGCGAGAGGCGTACTCGCACGCGTGCATCAGCGCGGGATGGTGGCCCGGTACTCTCGGCAGCCCGATCGAGGAGGCAGCGTTCTACGCCTACGCGTATCCGGAGCCCGTGGGTTGCCCGACCGCGAAGATCCGCCCGGCCGCGGGCAACTACAACGGGACGATGCACGAGTGGGTGCTGCCGTACGACGCCGTGCGCACTGCCACAAATCCCGATGCCACCACGCTCGACTTCTTTCAGAGTACCTACGAAGCCGCCGCCACACTCGGTGCGTGGGATCGCGCGGCGCTCGAACGCGACGACGCAGTGCGCGCGAAAGGCTAGCGCGCGCTCACAGCATGTACGCCATGTTGGAGCTCCCCGTCGGATAGCTGACGATCATCTTCTTCAGCTCCGGCACGGGGAGGTCGAAGCGGATCGCCATCGCGAACAGATTGATCACCTCTTCGGATTGCGCGCCGAGGAGATGCGCGCCGACTACGAGGTTGGTCGTCTCATCGATGATCGTCTTGAACATCCCGACCGGCTCGCGGATGCGCCGGTTGGCGAACCAGTGCGTCGTGTCGCCCGTCGCGATGCGTACCTCGATGCCTTTCGCGCGCGCGGCCTTTTCGGTGAGCCCGACGCCGGCGAGCACGGGGAGCGTGAACACCGTGCTCGGGATCGCGCGAAGATCCGGGCGCGCGGAGTTCCCGCTCAGTAAGTTCGCGGCGACAACCGTGCCCTCGTGTCCGGCGACTGGAGTCAGCGGCATCGCACCCGGCGGCCTCACGACATCGCCCGCGGCGTAGACGCGCGGGTTCGAGACGCTCTGCAGAAACTCGTTGACGCGAATACCGCCGTGATGCTCGAGCTCAACGCGCCCCTCCGCGGCGCCGATGCGCGCGCTATTGGGCACGCGCCCCGCACCGTGCACCACGAGATCGGCCTCGACGATTTGCATGTTCGCGCCATGACCCACGTGCACCTGAAACGGCGCCGGTGGTGACGCGCGCTCGACCGCGCACACCGAATGCTCGAGTCGCACATCGACGCCAATCTCCTTCGTATGGGCGATGAGTCGATCGACCAGCGCGCCCTCGAACGCAGGCAGCAGCGTTCCGCGCCCGAGCACGGTGACCTGGGCGCCGGCGTTTCGCGCGAGATGCGCGAACTCGAGCGAGATGTAGCCGGCACCGATGAACGCGATTCGGCGCGGCAGCACATCGAGTTCCATGAATTCCGTGCTCGTGATGACGTGCTCCTCGCCCGGAATGTCGAGCGTGCGCGGCGATGCACCGGTTGCGATCACCACGTGCCGCGCAGTGAGCTCGCGACCGCCGATCGCGATGCGATCCTCCGCCACGAACTTTGCCTCGCCATGCAGCGTCTCGATCCCCACCTTCTTGAACGCCGCCTCGCGAGTCGGCGGCAGCGGATCGGTGAAGCTCCGCTTGAACGCCATCAGCGCCGGCCAGTCGATCGCAGCGTCGCCGGCAACGCCGTGGCCCTTCATGCGCCGATGCCACGACACGACATCCGCAACGCCGACGAGCACTTTCTTCGGATCGCAGCCGCGGTTGCCGCAGGTGCCGCCGAAGGGCTGATCATCGATGACGGCCACTCGCCACCCCGCCTCGCGACAGCTATTCGCCGGCGTCGATCCCGCGGCCCCGGTGCCGAGCACGATCAGGTCGAATTCCTCTTTCATGTGCCTCTCGAGCGAGTTAAGCGCCTGTATGACGCCTCGGAACCAAATGCACTCTATTTGCCCTAGTCACTGCCGGTTAGGACTTCGTAAGATCAACGGTAATCACTGCTTCCGCCTCAAGGGTTCCAATGGCTGCATCCGTGCTCACTGCCCAGTCCGAAATGAGTCGCACAAACGACGCGCACTCAAACCCGCGCGCGCAGACGCTCGCCGAGCGCTTCGATGCCGTTCGTGCGCAGAGCGAACGGCTGTGCGAGCCTCTCGACACGGAGGATTACGTCGTCAGCAGCATGGCCGACGTGAGCCCGACCAAGTGGCATCTCGCGCACACGAGCTGGTTCTTCGAGACGTTCATCCTCGGTCCGCACGCGCCCGAGTACGTATCGCCGAATCCGCGGTACGCGTTTCTCTTCAATTCCTACTACGTGCAGGCGGGCGAGCGCCACTGTCGCGCGATGCGCGGGCTCGTGACGCGACCTACGGTGCGCGAAGTCTTCCAATATCGCGCTCATGTCAATGAAGCGATGCGCGCGCTCCTCGGCGAGATCAACGAGGATCAGAATCATCCGGCGTATCCGCTCATCGTGCTCGGACTCCATCACGAGCAGCAGCATCAAGAGCTGCTCGTCACGGACATCAAGCACGTCTTCTGGATGAATCCTCTTCGCCCCGTCTATAGCGAGCGCGCGGAGCTGCCCGAGCGCGTGCTCCCCGAATCGGCGTGGAAGTCGTTCGGCGGCGGCGTGCATCGCATCGGGCAGCAGGACGAGGGCTTCTCGTTCGACAACGAGCTGCCGGCGCACCGCGAATTTCTCGAGGACTTCAGGTTCGCATCGCGGCTCGTCACGAATGGCGAGTATCTCGACTTCATCAATGACGGCGGCTACAAGCGCTCGGAGCTCTGGCTCTCGCCCGGGCTCGCGATGGTAAACGACGGTGGATGGGAAGCGCCATTCTATTGGGAGCGCGCCGGCGATGGCTTTACGGAGTTCACGCTTGCGGGCACTCGTGCGGTGGCGCTCGATGAGCCCGTGTGTCACGTGAGCTACTACGAGGCGGATGCGTTTGCGCGGTGGGCGAAGCGTCGGCTGCCGACCGAGGCGGAGTGGGAGGTCGCGGCGCGAGGCGTGCCGATCGAGGGAACCTTCGTCGAGCGCGAGCGCTTTCATCCGGCACCCGCTGGCGCGGAAGCGATCGCCTCGGGCGAGCTCACGCAACTCTACGGCGATGTGTGGCAGTGGACGCAGAGCGCGTATGTCGGCTACCCGGGCTTCAAGGCGGACACCGGCGCGATCGGTGAATACAACGGCAAGTGGATGGCCGATCAGTGGGTGCTGCGCGGCGCGTCGTGCGCAACGCCTCAGTCGCACGCTCGGCTGACGTACAGAAACTTTTTCCCATCGGATGCACGGTGGCAGTTCATGGGGATTCGCCTTGCCGACCACGCGTGATGAGCGCTCTACGATGCCAGCGATGCGGCGCGGTGTGCCGCGCGTCGTCGCGCGCCCGAATACCCAGAGCATTCGCGACGAGGTGCTGCGCGGGCTGCACGCCGAGCCGAAGACGTTGCCGCCGAAGCTCTTTTACGATGCAGTAGGCGCGGAGCTGTTCGAGCAGATCTGCGAGCTTCCCGAGTACTATCTCACGCGCGCGGAGCTCGAGATTCTGCACGCGCGCGCGGGGGAGATCGCGGAGCTCGCGGGGCCCCGCGTGGCGCTGCTGGAATACGGCAGCGGCGCCGGCGTGAAGATTCGGCTGTTGCTCGATGCGCTCGAGTCGCCGGCGGCGTACGTGCCGATCGACGTCTCGCGCGAGCAGCTCGCGCGCGTGTCGACGGAGCTCGCGGCGGAATACCCCCGCGTTGCGGTGCGCCCGCTCAACGCCGACTACACGCTGCCGCTCGCGGTGCCGACGCTCCCCGAAGGCTCGCGTCGCGTCGCGTTTTTCCCCGGCTCGACGATCGGCAACTTCCATCCAATGGAGGCCGCGGTCTTTCTCGGACGCGTACGCCGCGCGGTCGGAAAAGATGGCGCGCTGATTCTTGGTGCCGATCGCTGCAAGTCCGCCGCCGTGTTGAACGCCGCATACGATGATGCGGCCGGCGTGACGGCGAAGTTCAACCTCAACATGCTCACGCGCCTCAACCACGATGTGGGCGCGCGCTTCGACGTCAGCAACTTCCAGCATCGCGCTTTCTTCAACTCGCGCGCGAGCAGGGTCGAGATGCATCTCGTCAGCAAGGAAGCACAGATCGTGCGGGTCGGGGGCGACTTCATCGACTTCGAGAAAGGCGAGTCGATCTGGACGGAGAGCTCGTACAAGTACGATCGCGCGCGCCTCGAGGAGCTGATCGAGACGGCGGGCTTCCGCATCAGGAAGCTGTGGACGAACTCGAAGCGCCAGTTCTGGGTCGCCTACCTCGACGCAGCGTGACGCAGATGGGCCGGTGTGACCGCACGCTCGACGAGCGCGAGCGCACCGTCCACTAGCAGCGCGAGCGCGGCGGCGGGAAGCGCGCCAGACAGAATCATGTTCGTGTCCGCGAGCGCGAGCCCCGCGACGATCGGCTCGCCGAGCCCGCCGGCACCGATAAAGGCGGCAAGCGTCGCCGCGCCGACGGTGATGACAGCCGCCGTGCGAATCCCCGACATGATGACGGGCGCTGC
>PLMM01000013.1 GCA_003142495.1 Gemmatimonadota bacterium
CCTCTGCCTCGGCGCGCGATATGAGGCTGCACGGATCGCGTTCCGCGGGACGCGCCGCTGCACGCGCCGTGCCAGCGGCAATGCCTTCGGCGGCATCAACGGGCAGCGGCTTCTCGATGCGTTTCAGCGCGGCGTCCGCCATCTTGGCCGCCTGTTCCAGCGTCGCGTTCGATCCGGAGACGTCGACGGTCACCGCCTGGTCGCCGTGCAAGGCGATGAACGTGCAGCAGGTGACGACCTTGGCCTCATCCCATCCGCCGGTGAGCTGTGATCCGTTGGCGAGCTTGAGCACGCCCTTCATATGCTGATCCGCGAGATTCTGCACGGCACCGTACATCTTCATCATCTGCGCGCCCCCCGTCCATTCGACCTCGACCTCGACAACGTGGTAGGCGGCAGTTTCGTAGCGACAGGCTTCACCATCGGGAGCCGGTCCCTCCTTGCCGGTCTTGTTGAACCTGTAGGGCGGCCCGGCAAGCGTGACGCCGAGGATAGCTTCGACCTCCTTGGGCTCGAGCAGACTGCAAGGGTTCCGTCCCGCGCCTGACGCGAGATTCGATTCCCCAGCGGGGTTGTCCGTTGCGACCGCGCCCGCGCCAGAAGTGTCAGCCGCCTTCTTGCCGCAGGCGATCAGCAGGATCGCGGCGACTGCGGTGAGCAGGAGGCGCGTGGATGGCCGCCCGCTTGGCTGTGCAATCCGATTCATGATTTCTCTCCTGATCCAGGGGGACGTGCGGGCGAGCTCGACGAGTCGGTCGTGCGCGGGGATTTCGACGCCTTCCGGTAGCGCGAGAAGAACTATCGAGGCGCTTGAGTCGCGCTCGAATTGTCGAACTGCGGCACATGCGCTGCGCTCGTCGCTGGCGCCCCGGGCGGCCAATGGTCCACGGGTGCTTGGGGGAGCGTGAAGTAGAAGGTGCTTCCTCGCCCGGTCACGCTTTCGACCCACACGCGGCCGCCGTGCGCTTCGACGAGTCCCTTGACGATGGAGAGCCCCAGCCCGGCACCGCGGGAGTCGGCTTTGCGAACTTGCCAGAATCGGTCGAACAGGTGCGGAAGATCCTCGGCCGAAATGCCAACACCCGTGTCTGCAACCCAGAAAAGGATTCCTCCCTCCGCCAATCGTGCACCGACCGAGATTCGGCCTCCTGGCGCCGTAAACTTGGCCGCATTACCGATCAGGTTGTCGAACACCTGAAGCAGTCGATCGCGGTCGATCCAGATCTCCGGCAGTGCCGGTGCGACCTCGAGCCTTAGCTCCAGGGAGCCCGACGAAACGAGTGTATGCTGTGCATTCGCGGAATCGAAGATGATCTGGCCCGCGGGCACCCAGTCCAGTTCGAGGGCGAAAAAGCCAGCATCCAGGCGCGATACGTCAAGCAGGTCCTGGATGAGCCGATTCATTCGCTTCCCGGCACGCTCGATCGCATCCACTGGGCCTTTGGATTGAGGTGCCCGTTCCGTCCCCACTAGCTGAAGGAGTCCGGCGGCCGAGAGGATCGTGTGCAACGGATTCCGAAGATCGTGGGCTATCACCGCGAGAACTTCATCACGCACCTGGACCGCACGCTTGGTGCTACAATGGAGCCGTGCGTTTTCGAGCGCGAGCGCGGCGCGCCGTCCAACTTCCTGGAGCAGGCGCAAATCGGTGGCGCCATAGCGTCGTTCCGGGCGACATGACGCCACAATGAGTGCTCCGAGCATGCGGCCGCCGACCAAGAGCGGCACTCCCATCATGGAGGTCGGGGCGACTAGCTCGAGGAGACGTCGCTCCTCTTCGTTTTGCGTGAGGGCACCCATGGATTCCCGGGAAACGTCCGTCACCAACCGCGGCTCTTTCGATCGAAGAATCTCCCAGCTCAAGTGCGGACGGCCACGGTCCAATGGAAGCTGCTTCAGTGCTTCGGCAATCCCCGCTTTGTCCGGATCGGAGCATACCACATCCAGTCGTCGTATCTCACCGTGTTCATCAACGAATTCGATGACGCAGAAGTCCGCGAGCTCGCGTAGTGCCAGCTGCGCAATGTTGGCGAGCGTGGTTCGGGAATCGAGCGTCGTGGCCAGGATGACGCTGGCGTCTGCCAGGAACTCCTCGTCATGCTCGGCTCTCTTTTGTTCCGTGATGTCCCGAAGGATGACCGTGAACAACCACTCTCCGTCGATGTTCAACTTTGAGATTGCCGCCTGAGCGGGGAACTCCTCGCCGCTCTTGCGGATGCCAAGGATCTCAGCGCCGCGATCTCCCATCTTGCGGCCCGTCGTCGGTGTGTGGGCAAAGCTTCGAATGTGCTGCCCGTGAGCCGCGCGGAAGCGCGCCGGCAACAGGTTGTCCAGTGTCATGGCGAGCGCCTCATCCTCAGACCAGCCGAACATTTTCTCGGCGCTCTCGTTGTACATGACAATGTGCTGACTCTCGTCGATCGTGATCACGGCGTCCGCGGCAATGGAAACAATGCCCTCGAGCTTTGCCGCTGACGCACGTAGTGCCTGATCTTTGATATGCCTGTCCAGCGCGATCGACAGGTGGTTTGCGACCGTATTCAGGAAGCGGAGATCCGGCTTTTCCAGCCCACGCGCCCCTTCGATCTGCAGTACGCCGAATATCGAACCTCGTTCAACGACGAGCGGAAGCGCAATGAAAGGCCGTTGCTCCTCCGTGAATTCGATGACGGAGATCCCGGGTACAGGAGGAAGCGCGAGCGTCGGTTCCGCATCGCGCTCGACCGCAGCGCCGGACCGGACAAGATAGTCATAGAAGACTTGCGCGTGCGCAGTAGCGACGCGCCGCCGTCCACTGTCGTCGTCGGCCTGCCACACCATTCTCGTTGGACCATCAGCCGTCTCCAGCATGAAGACAGCACTGCGCAGGGGCAGTTCTCGGGCAATGACAGACACGAGCTCGGCAACCGTTCGCTCCACGCTCTGAAAGCGCATGAGCAGTTGGGTGGCGTCAAAGAGGTGCTGCGAACGTCGCTGCGATCGCTCCAACTCGGCGACACGCGCTTTGTCGCTGGCCACGTCTTCGCGGGTCTTCTTGCTCATCCGATCGTGTCCCCTTCGCCGGAATGCTTCCGCGTCGCTTTTCGCGAGCGCAGCGTGCAGCTCGGGGGTGAGGATCTCCGCCGTGAGATCGCCGACGACCGTGAGAAACTCCACGAGGACGAAACGCATCGCCGATGAGAGCTGATCAATGGGCAGGCTCGCTGCTCGCGCTCGGAGGCCTTCACCGTGGAGTCCAGTGGCATCGACCCCGAGCGCGGACATCATCGGGAATTGCTCGACTGCGGTGTGCAGGACGCGATCGACGATAGCCGGCAGCGTGGCATCCCCGAGCGTCCGATGCGCGTGCAGCCACAGCGCAGCGAAGGCCCGCTCGAATGCTTCGAGTAGCCCGTCAGGACGCGCGCCCGGTGCGTTTCGCTCCAGCCAGGCGTTTACGAGAGCGACATGATCGAAGTCGTCGTTCAGAATAGTGCTCTCCTCGCTCGAAGACTCTCATTCTCGGATCTGCATCCGATCATCTTGGGCGGCGACCTCATCCGCCAAGATAAAAATGAGGGATTCGGCAGCCAAGCGCGAGTGCGCCGAACAACCTGCCCCGAATTCCAAGTCGCGGCGGGCTTGGCGGGGGATGTCCGTCACAGCTAGACTCAATAGCATGAAGCGCGCGTCTGGGCGAGCCAACCGAGTACTCTGAAGGAGGTTTCACTGTGAAAGGCTACGTACAAGACATCGAGGGTGTCGCGGTCAGGAATGAGTTGTTCCGCCAAGTGCTTTACACGGCGAAGAACTGCCAGCTCGTCGTCAT
>PLMM01000338.1 GCA_003142495.1 Gemmatimonadota bacterium
CGCTCAAAGCCGTTTGCAAGAAAGCGCCGGTCGCCATCGAGCCACCCCTTCGTCTCGAGAAACGAAAGAAAGAGCAGTCGCGAGAGATGGAGCAGCGCGAGCTCGTGCCTGCTTTCGATCGGCACGTCGCCCCGCGCGCTCTCCGCCACCTCGGCGACCACGCTCTCGAGCGTTCGATAGAAGCGCCGCGTGAGCGCCTCGCGGCCTAACAGCTCGAGCCACGACGCGTGAGTGAGCACGTCCGCGGCCCCGCTCGTGGCCGAGAGCGATGCGAGCGCCAGCGCGTCGCTCGCGAGCACGTGCGCGCGATCGACGACGAGCGCCGACACCCGCGGCGTTGCGCGCTCGGCCGACCACGCCACGAGCGCGAGCTCGCTCGACTCGCGCCGCGCGGCGACGACGAGCCAGAGCAGATGCGGTGCGCGGGCCGCGAGTCGCACGGCGATGGTCGAGACGCTTTCGCGCAGCGGCGCGCGCGCAGGGCATTCGATGAGTAGCGCGCGCAGCGTCCCCGTGCCCTGCACGATCCTGACCTCGCACGCTACGTCGCGAAGCCCAAGCGCGGTGCACGCGTCAGCGTCGAGCGGGAGTGGGGGAGTGGTGAAGCCCGCGGCGGCCGCGATCGCGGCGAGCGAGCCGACGTTCGATGCGGCCGCGAGGAGCTGGGCGGCGGTTCGGAGTGCGAGCACGGCGCATCGTAGCGCGCACTCGATGCGGCGCCGTCATCGCGCGGACGCGCGCGGCGCTAAAGCGACTCGCGCGTGTTTCTACCTACGCAGCCTTGTACCAGCGCCCCTTCCATTCTATCCGCCGCCCACGCACGGTCGCGCGCACAATGATGAACATCGTCATTGCCGCGCCCAGCGGAACTGCGAATGCGTACAGCGGCGAGAGGCGAAAGGCCTTCGTGTAGATGAACACCCACCACACCAGCAGCAGCCCCGTGCACAGGCGCGCCCACAACAGCAGCGACGGCGACAGCGTCACGAACGCCGAGGCGATCAGCGTTGCGACCGGCGCGATGTTCACGATCGGCGTGATCAACATCAGCAGCGGTGCCAGGAGGCGGATGATCGTGCCCGGCGGCAGCGTCTCGCGCCCCGCCGTCACGATATTCTTCGTCCATCCGTTCACGACCTCGGAGAGCGAGCGGTACATGCGCGTCGACATCTCGTCGAGCGCCAGCGCGAGCTCGCTCCTGAGCCCACGCGCGTGCACGAGTTGCGCGAGCGCAAGATCCTCTGCCGGTCTCCCCTTCACGGCCGCGTGACCGCCCACGCTGTCGTACGCGGCACGCGTGAAGACCATGTACTGGCCGTTGGCGATCTTGTCGCTCGAACGGCGTGCGCGATTCACCTCGCCGGCGCCGCCGTAGCGCGTGGCGAGAATGTAGAACAGCTGCGGCTGCACCACGCGCTCCCAGAACGTCACGAGCTCCTGAAAGCAGGCGACGGTGAAGAAGTCGATCGATCGCGCGCGCATCGCGTGCATCGAGCGCGCCACGAGCTCCGGCGCGTGGTCCGTGTCCGCATCGGTGAAGACGAGCGTCGATCCACGCGCCGCGCGCGCGCCCGTATCGCACGCCCATTGCTTGCCGAACCACCCCTCGGGCACCGGCGTGCCGTCGATGACGCGCACGCGCGGATCTCCCGCGGCGGTCGCTCGCACGAGATCACCCGTGCCATCTTCGGATCGATCGTCGACGACGATCAGCTCGAGCGAGGTCCACGTGGTGCGCAGAATCGAGCGCACGCATCGCTCGATGTTGCGCGCCTCGTTGCGCGCGGGGACAATCACCGACACGAGTGGAGGATCCGCGGGAACTACCGGCGACTCACTTGCGAGCGACGGCGAGCCACGCGCGCGCCACAACATCAGCAGCGGCCCGAGTACCCAGGGCCAGGAGTCGATGATCCAGCTGTGATACACGGGCGCAAGCTAGCGAGCCGATGAGTGGCCGACAAAAGAAAACGGGCGCTCGAGTGAGCGCCCGTCCTGGCAGCAATCGTGCGCCGGTCAGCGATTCGTCGATCCGCTCTTACCCGAGCCGCTTTTGCCGCTCAGATCTTTACCATGAACGCTTTCTTCGCTCTTGTTCTTGCTTCCAGCGGTGTAGCCGCCGCTTTCGGTCCCGGTGCTCTTTGGCTTGGTGGCCGAGCCGTCCCCGCTGGCGGGGCTTCCCACACCGCTTGCGGTGCGTCCGCCCGTGGCGCCCTGAGCCTCCTTGTCCGTCGGCTTCGCCTTCATGCCGCCGTCCTTGCTGTCCGCCTGCTTCGAGCCCGAATTTCGATCTTGATCCGCCATCTCATTATCCTCCGCTCATGGATCGTACATCGATCGCTTGGCTTTTCCTGACTGGGCGTGTGCCCATGCGTGAATTCAGCATGGAGGGTGCCAACGGCGACGATTGTGTGGCGATGCATCACGGTCGCGATTTTGTGAGCATCAGTTAATCTTGCGGTTACGGATGAGCGTGCCTTACACCACTCTCCCCTCCCTCGCGCCCG
>PLMM01000357.1 GCA_003142495.1 Gemmatimonadota bacterium
GAGGCCGACGTGAAGAACGGGGCGTTCCACGAAGCGCTGAACATGGCGGCGCTCTGGCAGCTCCCGGTGGTCTATGTCGTCGAGAACAACCGCTACGGCATGGGCACGGCCCTCGAGCGCGCGTCGTCCGTGAACGACATCGCCGAGCGCGCGTGCTCGTACGACATGCCGAACGAGGTGGTGGACGGGCAGGATGTGATTGCGGTGCGCGAGGCGGTGTCGCGCGCGGTGGCGCGTGCGCGTGGCGAGAACACGCCTACGCTGCTCGAGGTGCGCACCTATCGCTTCATGGGACACTCGATGTCCGATGCGGTGAGCGGCACGTATCGCAGCAAGGAGGAGCTCGACGAGTACATGAAGCGCGATCCGATCGCGATACTGCGCGCGCAGATGGAGCAGCGCGGCGAATGGTCGGACGACAAGATGGCCGCGATCGATGACGAGGTGCGCGCGATCGTCGAGGATGCGTGGAACTTCGCCGATGAAAGCCCGGAGCCGCCGCTCGAGGCGCTCACCGAGGATGTCTACGTCGACACGACGAGCGACACGGACACCGGTGTCGCCGCGGGAGAGCGCTGAGATGGCGACCATCACTTATCGCGACGCGCTCAACCAGGCGCTGCGCGAAGAGATGCAGCGCGACGACCGCGTCTTCATCATGGGCGAGGAGGTCGCCGTCTATCAGGGCGCGTACAAGGTGTCGAAGGGGCTGCTCCAGGAGTTCGGCGAGATGCGCGTGGTCGACACGCCGATCACGGAGCTCGGCTTCGCGGGCGTTGGTGTCGGCGCGGCGATGGTTGGGCTGCGCCCCATCATCGAGTTCATGACGTGGAACTTCGCGCTCCTCGCGCTCGATCAGGTGGTGAACGCCGCGGCGAAGATGCTCTCGATGAGCGGCGGGCAGTTCAACATTCCGATCGTCTTCCGAGGCCCGAACGGCGCGGCGCTGCAGCTCTCCGCGCAGCACTCGCAGGCGTGGGAGTCGTGGCTCGCGCACATTCCGGGGCTCAAGGTGGTCGCGCCAGGCACGCCGTACGACGCGAAGGGGCTGCTCAAGAGCGCGATCCGCGACGACAACCCGGTGATGTTTCTCGAGGGCGAGATGCTCTACAACATCAAGGGCGAAGTACCTGAAGGCGAATACACCATTCCGCTCGGCAAGGCGCAGGTGAAGCGCGAGGGCGATCACGTCACGATCATCTCGTACGGCAAGATGATCAACGTCGCGAATCAGGCGGCGGATCTGCTAGCGAAGGATGGCATTCGCGCCGAGGTCATTGATCTGCTCACGCTGCGCCCTATCGACACGGAGACGATCGTCGCGTCGGTGAAGAAGACGAATCGCGCGGTGGTGGTCGAGGAAGGGTGGGAGATCTGCGGCATGGGTGCGCAGATCGTGGACTACGTGCAGCGTGACTGCTTCGACGATCTCGATGCGCCGGTGCTACGCGTGCACCAGGTCGACGTGCCGATGCCGTACGCCAAGAATCTCGAGCGCGCGGCGAAGCCGGACGCGCAGAAGACCGTCGCCGCAGTGCGGCAGGTACTCTACCTCGATTAACCGCACGGCATCGGATGTAACGGGAGGATGGCATGGCAACGAAGGTGACGATGGAGGCGCTCTCTCCGACGATGGAGGAGGGGCGTCTCGTCAAATGGCTCAAGAACGAGGGCGACACCGTCGCCAAGGGCGATCTCCTCGCGGAAGTGGAGACCGACAAGGCGGTGATGGAGTTGACCGCGCGCGGCGATGGTGTGCTGCGCGCGAGGCTCGCCGCGGAGGGCGATACGCGCCCGGTGGGTGATCTGCTCGCGATCATCGCGGCGAAGGACGAGAACATCGATGCGCTGTTGGCGAAGGTGCCGGCGGCGGCGGCGGTGCCCGCGGCGGCAACATCGAGCGCTCCTGCCGCGCCAGTCGCACCCGTTGCCCCCGCCGCACCAGCGCCCTCGGCGCCCGCAACCGGGAACGGCGGCGGACGCTCGCGCTCCTCACCGCTCGCGCGCAGACTTGCGACCGAGCGCGGACTCGATCTCTCCGCCCTTGCCGGCTCCGGCCCGGGCGGTCGCGTCATCCGCCGCGACATCGAAGCCGCCGCGAGCACCGAGCTCTCTGGCGCGCCCGCGGCCGCGCGCGCCGCCGAGCCCGCGCCGCGCACCGCGGCCGCCGGTGACTTCGAGGACGTTCCGCTCACGCTCATCCGCAAGACCATCGCGCGGCGGCTCGCCGAGTCGAACGGCCCGATTCCGACCTTCTTTCTCACCGCCGACTTCGATCTCACGAGCGTCCGCGAGTTGCGCACGCGCATGATCGCACTCGGCGACGAGTTCAAGGTTTCCTACAACGACATCATCCTCAAGGCCGTCGCGACCGCGCTCAGCCAGCACCCCGAAGTCAACGCGCACTGGCTCGGCAACTCGATTCGCCACCACCATCGCGTGCACTTGGGCATGGCCGTCGCGGTGGAAGATGGGCTGATCACGCCGATCATCGCCGATGCAGACAGGAAGCGCATCAGCGAGATCGCGCGCGACTCGCGCGAGCTCGCCAAGCGCGCGCGCGAACGGAAGCTCGCACCCGAGGAATACACCGGCGCCACGGCCACCGTGTCGAATCTCGGGATGTTCGGCATCGACGAGTTCACCGCGATCATCAATCCGCCCGAGGTCGCGATCTTTGCGATAGGGGCGGTGGGCGACGTTCCTGTCGTCATCGACGGAGCGCTCGCCGTGCGCACACACGTGCGCATCACGATGAGCTGCGACCACCGCGCCGTCGATGGCGCGACGGGCGCGCGCTTCATGCAAACGCTTCGCCGCCTGATCGAAAATCCACTCATGCTCGTGTTCTGAGCAGATGACCGCCTTCACTACAGGATCGAACTGACAATGGCTTCCTTCGACGTGATCTTCATTGGCGGCGGCCCCGCTGGATACGTCGGCGCGATCCGCGCCGCGCAGCTCGGGCTCACCGTGGGCGTGATCGAGCGCGAAGGACTCGGCGGCACCTGCGTGCTCTGGGGATGCATACCGGCGAAGGCGCTGCTCGAGAGCGCTGCTGTCGCCCATCGCACGCGCCTGGCGAAGGGCTTCGGCGTAAACGTCGGCGAGATCACCACGGACTACGGCGTGGCGATGAAGCGCTCGCGCGCCGTGAGCACGCAGAACTCGAAGGGCGTCGAGTTCCTCTTCAAGAAGAACAAGATCACCTGGCTGCTCGGCACCGGCGTGCTCACGGGAAAGAAGACCGTCTCCGTCACGGACTCGAAGGGCGCGGTGACCACGCACGATGCGAAGAAGGGGATCGTGATCTGCACCGGCTCGCGCGTGAAGGGCATTCCGTCGATCGGCCTCACGCTCGACAAGGTGAACATCCTCTCGTCGGACGAGGTGCTCGTGCTCGAGAAGGCGCCGGCGACGATGGCGATCATCGGCTGCGGAGCCGTCGGCTGCGAGTTCGCCGACGTCTTCAACGAGTTCGGCACCAAGATCGTGATGCTCGAGACGATGCCGTCGATGATTCCCGTCGAGGATTCGGATGTCGCGGCGGAGCTCGCGAAGAGCTTCAAGAAGCGCGGCATTGAAGTTGTGCTCAACGCGAAGATCGAGAGCACGAAGGTCGGGAAGGGCTCGGTCACGCTGTCGCTCAGCGGTCCCGAGAAGAAGGAGATCACGGTGGAAAAGGTGCTCGTCGCGGCGGGGCGCGCGCCGAACATCGAGGGGATCGGCCTCGAGGCGCTCGGCGTGAAGCGCACCGATCGCGGCTTCATCAAGATCGACGACTCGATGCGCACGAGCGTCGAGGGGATCTACGCGATCGGCGATGTCGCCGGCCCACCGATGCTCGCACACAAGGGCGAGCGCGAAGGGATCGTCGCTGCCGAGGTGATCGCCGGGAAGAACGAGCACAAGGTGAACTACGGCAACATCCCGAACGCCACGTACTGCCATCCGGAAGTCGCGTCGATCGGTCTCACCGAGCAGCAGTGCAAGGAGCAGAAGCTCGACTACAAGGTGGGGCGCTACAACTTCTCGGCGAACGGCCGCGCGCGCACGTCGGGCGAGACCGAGGGCTTCGTGAAGATCATCCGCGACACGAAGTACGGCGAGATTCTCGGCGCGCACATCATCGGCGCGCACGCGACGGAAATCATCCACGAGCTGGCGGTCGCGCGCGAGAACGAGTTCACCGTCGAAGAGATCGAGCTGGCGATCCACGCGCACCCGACGCTTTCCGAGGCGATCGCGGAGGCGGTGCTGGACTCGATGGGACGCGCGCTGAATGCGTGAGATGAGTATCGGCGCGACGCTCGACCCGGAGCACAGCGCCGAGTTCGCGCTCGCGCCCATGCACGTCGTGCATCTCGGCTTCGTCCCCTACGCGCGCGCCCTCGAGCTCCAGCGCACCGTCGCACGCGCGCGCATCAGCGGTGAGATCGCGCACGATGTGCTTCTTCTGCTCGAGCATCCGCCCGTCGTCACCCTCGGGCGCAGCTCGAAGGCGCAGAATCTCGTCGCATCGCCCGCGCTGCTCGCGGCGCGCGGCGTCGAGCTCTTCGAGGCGGAGCGCGGTGGCGACGTCACCTTCCACGGGCCGGGGCAGCTCGTCGGCTATCCGATCGTCAATCTGCGCGGGCATAAACAGGATCTGCACTGGTATCTGCGCCAGGTCGAGGCGGTGCTCATGCACGCGTTGAGCGCGATCGGCATTCCGTCCGAGCGCAGCGAAGGGCGCACAGGCGTTTGGACGGAGCATGGAGACAAGATCGCGTCGATCGGCGTGCACGCGCGCGACTGGGTTACGTGGCACGGCTTCGCGCTGAACGTGTCGACGGATCTCTCCTACTTCGATCTCATGGTGCCGTGCGGGCTGGCGGGAGTGACGATGACATCCGTCGCACGCGAGCTCGGGGCAGGTGCGCCCGGCCTCGCGACGGTGGCCGAGATTGTCGCCGCATCGTTCGGCAAGCTCTTCTCTCGCGCGCCCGCTCCGCTCGAGCCGGGCGCGCTCGAGGCGATGCTACCGCCGCCCTAGTCGGGCTCATCGCACCGACCCGCTCGCACTATATTTCGGGTCCTGTTCTCCCTCCCCTCCCCGCCCCTGAGCCGCCGATCATGCTGACAGCCATCACCCGGGGAGTGAGCGAGACGCTCGCGCACGGCGAGCTCACCTTCCGCGATCGCGCGCCAATCGACATCGCGCTCGCGCGCCGCCAGCACGCCGCCTACGAGGCCGCGCTCATCGCGCTCGGCGTTCGCATCGATCAGCTCCCCGCCGAAAATGCGTATCCCGATGCGGTGTTCGTCGAGGATGTGGCAATGGTGCTCGACGAGATCGCGATCGTCACCGCACCAGGCGCAGCGTCGCGCCGCGGCGAGACCGAGAGCATCGCGCGCGCCGTCGGCAAATACCGCCCCGTGCAGCATCTCTCGCCACCCGCCACGCTCGACGGCGGCGACGTCGTCCGCATCGGCAAGACGCTCTACGTCGGGCTCTCGAGCCGCACCAATCAAAGCGGCATCGACCAGCTTGGCGGTCTGTTGTCACCACTCGGTTACATGGTGCTCGCGGTCGAGGTCGAGGGCGCACTACATCTGAAGACGGCGTGCACGTACGCGGGCCGCGGCATCCTTCTCGCGAATCCCGAGTGGGCCGACACGAACATTGTTACGGATGTCGAGATCCTCGCCGTGGATGAGCAGGAGCCGTGGGGCGGCAGTGTGCTCGCGATCGGCGACAGCCTCGTGATGGCCGCGTCCTTCCCGCGCACGCGCGCGAAGCTCGAGGCGCGCGGCTTCACCGTCGTTCCCGTCGACCTCTCCGAGCTGCAGAAGGCCGAGGGCGGGCCGACGTGCCTGAGCATCGTCTTCGACGCGCCGAATGCCTGACGCGATCGACTTCGCTGCGGAGCTGAATCCGCAGCAGCACGCGGCCGCGACCTTCGGCAACGGGCCGCTGCTCGTCGTCGCCGGCGCCGGCACCGGGAAGACGCGCGCGCTCGTCTACCGCGTCGCGCATCTGCTCGGCCGCGGCGTGCCGCCGCACCGCATCCTGCTCCTCACCTTCACCCGCCGCGCCGCGCAGGAGATGCTCGGCCGCGTTGCACGGCTTGCGGGTGGCTCGAGCGCACGCGTGCACGGCGGCACCTTCCACGCGACCGCGCATCGGTTGCTGCGCGCGTACGGGCCCGCCGCGGGGCTCGCGAAGGACTTCACGATCCTCGATCAGAGCGACGCCGCGGACCTGATGGGGATGTCGCGCGCGGCACTCGGCTTCGGGCAGCGGAAGTCGCGCTTCCCGAAGAAGGAGACGCTGCACCACGTGTACTCGCGTCACGTGAACACGGAGATCCCCGTCGAGGACATACTCCGCGACGATCTCCCGCAATTCAGCGATCTCGCGGCCGACATCAAGCGCGTCTTCGCGGGCTACACCACGCGCAAGGAAGAGCGCAACCTCGTCGACTACGACGATCTGCTTCTCTTCTGGGTCGCGATGCTCGAAGGGTCGCCGGAGCTCGGCGCGCGCATCGCCGCGCTCTACGATCACGTGCTCGTCGACGAGTATCAGGACACGAACGCGCTGCAGGCGCGCATCCTCCGCGCGATGGCGGCGACGCACAGAAATATCACGGTAGTCGGCGACGACGCGCAGAGCATCTACGCCTTTCGCGGCGCCAACGTGCGCAACATGCTCGACTTCCCGAAGCACTTCGAGGGCACGACGGTCGTCGCGCTCGAGCACAACTACCGCTCGACGCAGCCGATCCTCGACGTCACGAACACGGTGATCTCGCGCGCGCGGCAGCGCTTCACGAAGAATCTCTTCACGCAGCGCACTGGCGGCGAAGCGCCGGCGCTCGTCGCGGCGAAGGATGAGCACGAGCAGACGAGCTGGGTGGTCGATCGGATTCTCGAGCTGCACGAGCAGGGGACGCCGCTCCGCGAGATGGCGGTGCTCTTTCGCGCGGGCTACATGTCCGCGGATCTCGAGATCGAGCTTACCAATCGCAAGATCCCCTTCGAGAAGTGGGGCGGTCTCAAGTTCCTCGAGGCCGCGCACGTGAAGGACGTACTCGCCTTTCTCCGCATCCTCGAGAATCCGCGCGACGAGGTGAGCTGGTTCCGCGTGCTGCTCCTCCTCCCTGGCGTCGGCGACGCGACCGCGCGCGCGGCGATCGACCTTCTCCAGGCGCGCCGCTGGGATCCGGCGGCGCTCGCGGAGCTCACACCGCCGCCGCGCGCGCGCGAGGCCTACGCCGCGCTCGTCCAGCTCTTCGCATCGCTCCGTCATAGTAACCACGGAGGCGCCAACGGCGCCGACGATACAATAAACAGGGCGGTGCCCACCGAGATCGCGGCGCTCCGCCGCATGTACGACGCGATCCTGCGCGAGCGCTACGATCGCGTCGAGCCGCGTCTCGCGGATCTGGATCAACTCGAGATCATCGCGGCGAAGTTTCCCTCGCGCGCCGCCTTTCTCTCCGAGCTCGCGCTCGAGCCGCCGTCCGCCACGCAGGACCTCGCGGGCGGGAGCAGCACCGACGACGATGCGCTCATCCTGAGCACCGCCCACAGCGCCAAGGGACGCGAGTGGGACGCCGTCTTCGTCATCTGGGCGGTGGACGGCTGGTTCCCATCCTCGCGCGCGCTGCGCAGCGACGAGGAGATGGAAGAGGAGCGGCGACTCATGTACGTCGCGATGACGCGCGCGCGCCATCACCTCGCCGTGCTCTATCCCCTGAACAGCTATGGCGCGCGCTGGGGCAGCGAGTACACGATCGACCAGCTCTCGCGCTTCATCGACGTCGGCGTGCGCGACCGCATGCGCCGCATGGCCGCGTACCCCGCCCCCGCACCGATGCTCGCGCCCGAGCAGCCGCCCGGCACGCCGCTCGATCTGCGCGCGCTACTTCGTGGGCGCTTCGGCGCTCCCTGAGGCCACGTACGCGCGCACGGCGGCGTACGGATCCTTCGGGTGCGCCTTCGCGAGCTCGATGATGCGCGCGATCGCGGCAGGCAGGCGCGATCCCTCTCGCTCGTAAATCGCGTCGAAGTCATCGAGCCCCGTGCGATACATGCGACGCGACATCAGCACCGCATTGTCGAGATGCAGCGCAATCGGCTTCTGCGCATCGTAGCCCGGCAGCTGCGGCTCGATCTCGCGAGCGAATTTGTCGCGCGCGCTGGTGAACACGATCTCCCGCNNCCGCGACAAGCCGATCGGCCTTGCTCGCCGGATGCGCCTTGAACGCCGAGTCGACGCTGTTGTAGACCGCGCTCCAGAAGCGGCCGAGCGTTTTCTGTCGCGCCCAATCCGCGCGCGCGAGCTTGACGGACGCGCTGTCCGCGCGTGCGGCGTAGAACCACTCCGATCCGTGTGCGCCCGCGAAGTTCGCGAATGATTCGTTGAACACCGCCTGCCCCGACGCGTAAAAGGTGTTGTGCGTCAGCTCGTGAATGACCGTATTCACGAGCGACACACTATCCTCGTCGAGCGTCGTCGAGAGCAGCGGATCGTTGAGATAGCCGAGCGTGCTGAATGCGGTCGCGGGGCGCAGATACGCGTCGAAGCCATCCCGCGATAGCGCTGCCGCCGCCCTCTTCGCATCGCGCACGTCGAAGTAGCCCTTGTACGGCACGCTGCCGACGATCGGGAACCACCAGGTCTTGTACGCCAGCCTGTCCTGATACGCGGCGGTGAGCACGACGACCACCGTGTCGTGCTCGAAGCGACTGAACGTCGTGAAGCTCTGCTTCGCGGCGAGCTTCACCGAATCGGCGGCGAACGCGCGCGCGGCGAGCACCAGCTCGAGCTTCCGTCGCGTGGGCGCAGCCATTGCGCTGTCGCGCACGAGCTCCGCGATCGGGCGCGCGCGCCAGAGAATCTTCCCCTCCGCCCACCCCGCGCGCACCAGATAGCGCCCCGTAGGCACGAGGGCGAAAAAAGCGAGGACGGCGAAAGCCAAAGCTCCCGCCGTCCTCCGTAAGACACGACCGATCGTCATGTGGTGAATCTACGCGGTTACGGCGTGGGCACCGAGGGTGGGCATGCCGCAGCGCTCGGACAGCGGAAGACGCTCACTTGCGCGCCGAGTGAGCTCGAGAACGATCCACTCGTTGGCTTGAACGTGAGCACGACGTTGGCACCGCTCGTTGGCGCGGTCAGGATGAAG
>PLMM01000087.1 GCA_003142495.1 Gemmatimonadota bacterium
CCAAGGACACCTTCCCGTACGGCAGTGGCGCTGGCTCGAGCGGCGTCGATCTCAACGCGATCCCGTCCGGCGCGATCGACCGGATCGAGGTGCTGCGCGACGGTGACGCGGCGGACTACGGCTCGGACGCGATCGCGGGCGTCGTCAACATCAAGATGAAAGAGGGACAATTCTCCCCCTTCCTCAACGTCGAGGGCGGGCGCTATTACACGGCCAACTATCCGCACGATGGCACTGGCGTCGACATCAACAGCGGCATCGGGCTCAAGCTCGGCCGCGGCTCGCTCACGCTCTTCGGCGAGTTCAAGCACGACGATCCGACGAACCGCGCCTGGCCGGACAAGTTCCTCGCGGATGCGAACGGGATCACGGACCAGATCGATACGCTCACTGGCAAGATCATCCACAAGAACAACTCGATCAAACAGCCGAACTATCACTGGGGCGACGGCGAGCTTCGGAATGGTCAGCTGTTCGCGAACCTCCGCATGCCGCTCACGCAATCCGGCAATACGGAGTTCTACGCCTTCGGCGGATTCAGCGATCACTTCGGCACGGGCAACGGCTTCTGGCGCTACCTCGACGGGAATCGTAACTGGCCGCAGATCTACCCGCAGGGCTTCCTCCCAGAGTTCGATCCGACGTCCAAGGACTACTCGGCCACCGCCGGCATCCGCACGGCAGTCGGCGGGTGGGCGCTCGATTTCGGCGGCTCGTACGGCCTCAACACCTTCGACTACAATCTCCGCAACACGCTCAACCCGTCGCTCGGTCCGTGCCTCGATGTCGCGTGCGCGCCGGGCCCCGACGGCATCCTCGGCACGGCCGACGATCCGGGAATTCCGAATCAGACGACGTTCTTCGCCGGGCGTCTGCGCCGCAGCGAGTACGAGCTCGGCATCAACGGCTCGAAGGCGTACGCGGTCGGACTCCCCGCACCGCTCAACGTCGCCGCCGGTGTGCTCTTCCGCGGCGAGGACTACGCGATCACGCAGGGCGAGTTCGCCTCGTACGTGAATGGCGGCTATCCGGCGCAGGACGGCAGCGGTCCGGCGCCGGCGGGATCGTCGGTGTTCGGCGGCTTCCGTCCACAGGACGCGAGTGACCACAGCCGCACCAACATCGGCACGTATCTCGATCTCGAAACGAACCTCACGCCGCAATTCCTGGCGAACGTCGCCGGCCGCTTCGAGCACTACAGCGACTTCGGCTCCAACGTCTCCGGCAAGCTCGCGCTGCGCTATCAGCCCGCGAAACAGTTCGTCATTCGCGGATCGCTGAGCAATGGGTTCCGCGCGCCGGGGCTCGCGCAGAGCTACTTCAGCCACATCACCACGAGCTTCAATGGCGGCCAGCTCTTCGAGATCGGCAACTTCCCTGTGAACGCGCGCGCGGCGCAGATCTTCGGCGCCAAGCCGCTCACGGAGGAGAAGTCGGTGAACATCAGCACCGGCATCGCCTACACGCCGGTCGAGAATTTCACGATCACGCTCGATTACTTCCACATCAAGCTCACCAACCGAATCCTGCTCGGCGCGACCTTCGCGGACTCCGTGTCGCAGGCGATCCTCGCCGACTCGGGCGTCACCGGCATCGCCGGCGTGCAGTTCTTCACGAACGGGATCGACACGAAGACGGACGGCATCGATGCGACCGCGAACTATCGCATGCCGGTGGGGTCAGGCACGTTCGACCTCAACCTCGGCGCGAACTACACGCGCAACCGGATCACGCGCGTCGATCCGCTCCCGGCGGTGCTGCAAGGCAAGCCGACGGAGATCACGAGCATTATCGATCTCGTCACGACGCTGGCAATCGAGAAGGAGCGCCCCGATTGGCGCGGCACGCTCACCGGGCAGTACTCGATCTCGCGCTTCCACGCGCTCGCACGCGCGTCGTACTACGGCGGCTTCGATTCGGCGGAGCCGAGCTTTACGGATGCGGAGCACTACGGTGGCAAGACGCTCGTCGACACGGAGATCGGTTATCGCTTCAACTCCGTGAATCTGTCGATCGGCGCGCGCAACCTGTTCGATGTATATCCCGATCAGGCGCACAAGGAATTCAACAACAACGACAACACCTTCCCGTGGGCGGCGGCGAGTCCGTTCGGGTATAACGGGCGGTATTTGTATACGCGGGCGGAGATTGCGCTGGGGTGGTAGGGAATAAGTAGCACTGCTCCAATCCTCTATGGAAAACGACCCTCCGGCGAAGAGCCGGGGGGTCGTTTTGCTATTGCTTGAATTTGCGGACCACATCGTGGAAATGGCTATCCATCGTAAACAGCCAGCGCGGTTAGGAAAGCTCGTCTCCGGCGATCGGCGCGCTATCTCGCGCACGCACCTTTTTGAGCACGCGATCAAACTTTTTTCGGCTTCCGCGCGCGGATCGCTCCGCGAGGTACTCACAGGTCATCAGCGCTGCCATTTTCTCAGCGAGGGCCGTCGCGATGAGTTGATTGATTGAAATATCCTCGCGCTCCGCCAGCGCGCGGGCCTGTCGGTGCAATGACTCTGGGAGACGCAAGCTAATGCTGCTCATGACGCGACACCTAGCTGTCGGAGAAACGCTCCCGGAGAGACGATCTTGATGCCAACCTGCTCAGCGCCGGCGAAATCGCGTCGATTG
>PLMM01000347.1 GCA_003142495.1 Gemmatimonadota bacterium
ACCGGGACGTTCGCGACCTACGAGCCCCTTGCCGGTGATCAGCAGCCGCCGGTTGAGGGGATCGTAGGTCGCGAACGTCCCGGTCTTGGCGAAGACGTGTCCGGCGGCCGGCGACGCGGGCTGGATGTTCCAGAGCGTGCCGTCGCGGCCGAGTATGGGAAGCGCCGCGCGAAAGATCGCGGAATCCTTCAGCTGACTCATGTATTTCAGATAGCTCACCACGAAGGCTGGCGTGAAGTGCGCGTCACCGCCCGCCCCGTCGGCCTGCTGCGCGCCGGTGAGATCGAGTCTGGCCTTTTCGAGGAAATCGTGCTCGAGATCGAAGCCTGTCTTCGACGTATCAGCCGGCGACAGCACCGCCTTGAGGATGCGCGGTGTGATGCTGGCGTGAAGATTCTGACTGACTTTGAGCGTGATCGTCGCCTCTTCCTTGAAGGCGGGCGACACGTGCTCCGCGACTAGGTGGCCGGGAAGGTACGCTGCGCGGAGCGATTCGAAGTCGGCGGCGGAGGACGCGCGTTGCTGCGCGACGAAAACGCCGCGCTGCTGCAGTGCTTCGGTGAAGGTGATTTCCGCGAATCGCGCGGGGTCGGGAACGCGATAGGCGTAGAGGATCGGCTCTTTGCCGTACGGCGTGGTGCCGGTGACGGTGAGCGTATGGAGCCCAGCCGCGTCGGCGGTATCGAGCGCAAACGCGATGGAGTTCTTCGATCCCGGCGCGCCGGTCGTGGCGGTGTTCACGATGCGCAGGTACGATGTCGCGGGTGCGGCGGCGATCGCGGCGGCGCTCCCCGCTTTGCCGCCGGGTCCGATCATGAGATCGACGACATTGTCGTTGACGACGATCGGCGACATGACGACATCGGTGCCGAGCTCTCGATCGCCTCCGGGGAAGAGCGTCGCGTCCACGAGCACGCGGCCCGTGATGCGCTTGATGCCGTGCGCGGCGACCTGAGAGGCCATCTCTCGAATCACGAGCAGCGGATCGCCGGGCACGGCGCGCGTGTGCTCGTCGCCGTCGTACGCGTGATCTTCGTTCTCGAAAGCGAGTGTTCCGTCGGTGCGCACGCGCCCGGACAGATCGGGATCGCCGCTGGCGACGAGCACGAGATCACCGGCGAGCGTTCCACTGTTGTCGACGGTGCCGGTGCGATAGACGCGCGTGTGGAAGTGATAGTCGGCGCCAAGAAGCTCGAGCGCGGTCCCTTCCGTGAGCAGCTTCGTCGTGGAGCCCGGCACGAAGAGCTTCTCGGCGTTCAGCGCGTAGATCGTCTGGTTGGAGTCGAGCGAACAGAACTCGATCCCGAAGAGCGCGCGCCGAAACTCCGGGCGATCGATGATTCGCTGGATGCGCTCGGCGAGTGTGCCGGCGGCCTGTGCCTGGAGCGGGGCGCCGGTGGAGAGTGCGACGAGTGAGACGAGTGCGGCCACTCCGAATGCGTAGAGGCGATTGGCGCCTACGCCGAACCTGTGACGAGCGGAGTACATGCGGCTCCCTGCTCTTCGAAAGAATGGTATATATAGTTGTGCACAAGACTGTATGCAGTGCATCCTAATGTTGTCGGGGGAAAGTAGCCGCGCAAGGCGGCTCGCCCGGACTATACTTTCATGCATCCGCATCCACATCCACCCTTCGGGACCCAACCATGGCCGTTCGCAGCGCAGCGAAGACCGCAAGGCGCCCGGTGGCGGGCGCGACCAACGTATTGACGATCGCGCGCGGCGAGGGAGCCCTCGCGGTCTACGAGCAGCTGCGCGAGCGCATCGTGCGTGGGCGGCTCGCGCCGGGGAGCCGGCTGGTCGAGCGCGAGGTCGCCGCGCGACTGGGCGTGAGCCGCACGCCGGTGCGCGCGGCGCTCGAGCGCCTGACGCAGGAGGGGTACATCGTCGCGACGGGAAGCGCGCTGTTGGCGCGCTCGACCGTCGCCCCGCTCACGAACGACGACGCGCGCGAGATCCACATGATCGTCGCGCAAATCGAGGGGCTCGCCGCGCGCGAGGCCGCCGCCAAGCCCAAGGCCGTGCGGCTCGCGATGACGAAGGAGATGCGGCAGCTGAACGCACAATTCTCGAAGGCGGCGCAGGCTCGGCTCCCCGACTCCGACCGGCTCCACGACCTCGATGATGCATTCCACCAGCGCTACGTAGACGTCGGCGCCGGGCCGCGCCTGCGCACCCTGCACGCCGCGGTCAAGCCGCAGGCCGAGCGCTACGGGCGCATCTACACGAGCACGCTCGTGAGCGAGGTCGTGACGTCGGTGGCCGAGCACGAGGCGATCGTGAAGGCGCTCGAGGCGGGCGATGGCGCGAAGGCTCAACGCGCGGTGCAGACGAACTGGGAAAACGCGGCCGAGCGACTGGCGCGCGTGATCAACGCGGTGGGCGAGCGCGGCGCCTGGTAGCATCCGTGCAGTGCGCGTGGCGCCACTTGCAGCATTCTGGTATACCGATATAGTATGCCGAATATGACGGATACTTCGCCCCGCTGGAAACGGGAGCTCGCGACCTTCCTGCTCCTGACCTTCGCGCTCAGCTCCATCTTCTACGTCACCTTCGCGCGCGCGAAGTCGCTCGGCGCCGGCGGTGGGCTCTACGTGCCGATGCTGATGTGGTGCCCCGGCATCTCGGCGCTCGCGACACGCCTCTTCTTCCAGCACAACGTGCGCGGCGAAGGATGGGCGCCGGGCCCGATTCGCTACCTGCTCGCGGGCTACGCCCTTCCCCTCGCGTACGCCGCGTGCGCGTACGCCGCGGTCTGGATCTTCGACTTCGGCGGAGTCGATCTCGGTCGCTTTCACACAGCCCCGCTCCGCTTCCTCACCGTCGGTCTCGCCACGAGCGTCGCCTTCGCCCTCGGCGAGGAGCTCGGCTGGCGCGGCTTCCTCGTGCCCAAACTCGCCGAGCGGCTGTCGTTCACTCGCACCGCAATCGTGAGCGGCATCATCTGGGCGTCGTGGCACATGCCGCTGATAATCTTCGCGGACTACAACGGCGGCACCCCCACGCTCTACTCGATCGCGTGCTTCGCGGTGATGGTGGTGGGGATCAGCTTCCCACTGGCCTGGCTCAGGCTCAAGTCCGGCAGCGTATGGCCCGCCGCACTCCTGCACGCCACTCACAATTTGTTCATCCAGGGATTCTTCGACACCGTGACGGTCGATACCGGCGTGACGAAGTATCTGCTCAGCGAGTTTGGCGCCGTGTTGGCAATCACCGCGGCGATCACCGGCGTTCTCTTCCTGCGACTCGACCGATCGCAGCCGGTGCTCGAGACGACGCGCGATTCAATGCTCAATCGGGCGCAATTGCCGCGCGCCATTTGACCGACTGAACGTCACACCGAACGCCTGCACGGCGCTCGCGTGGCCGGCTCCGTCGGGAATGAACGTCAACTCCGAAATCCCTTCGAGCTCGTCGTCCTTCACGCTGCGGAATGTGTCGTACGATGTGTGCTTCAACTCACCGATGTCGAAGTTGACGAAGCGCGCGCGCAGCGCTCCATTCAGAAGCGTCACCTGAATCGATCCGTACGTCGAATCAACATAGCTGCCCGCGTAACGCTCGAGCGGCAGCGACGGTTGCGTCGCTCCGTCGCGGCTCCGCTCCGAGTCGGCGGCCGGCGCGGCGACATGGGCCGCGGCTTGCAGTGAATCGAACAGCGCCTTCACATCTTTATTCCAGTCGCGATTCGACGCCTTCGGCGCGCTCCGGTACATGTCGAACACCTCGTACATGAGCGCATGCCGCAGCTCGGCGTGATCGAGATTCGCCAGCACGTACACGCCGACGCGCCGCTCCGGCAGCAGGCCAATGATCGCGCTCATCCCATCGATGCTGCCGGTGTGCATCCACACCGTCTCGCCGTGAAAGTCCTGCACGAACCAGCCGAGTGCGTAGCTGAAGAAGTGCGGCGGTGCGAGCGCGAGCGCGGGGTACTGCGCCATCGACGCCCGCATCTGCGGCGCGACGATTTCCCTGAACGTCGCAGGCTGGATGAGCCGGCGATTTCCGATGCGGCCGCTGTCGAGCATGAAGCGCATCCACTTGGACATGTCCGAGACGCTCGACCAGACCGATCCCGCCGGCGCGATGGCATCCGTGGTGCGGAGCGGTATCAGGCGCACGGTGTCGCGCACCTCGCCGTACGGCTTGGCGACGTTCGGCTTCCCTGCGATGCCCGAGACCAGCGGAATCGACTCCGACATGCCGAGCGGTGCGAAGATGCGCGTGCGGACGAAGGTCTCCCACGGCATCCCCGATAGCTGCGCTACGAGCGCGCCGGCGATGTCGTACATGACGTTCTGATATTCCCACTGCGAACGAAAAGACGAGATGGGTTTGACGTACCGCAGCCGTCGCATCATCTCCGGCGTCGAGTATTGATTCTCGGGGAATGCCCAGAGCAGATCGGTGCCCGGTAGCCCGGTGCGATGCGTGAGGAGATCGCGAACGGTGAGCTCGCGCGTCGCGTACGGATCGTACAGCTGGAAGCTGGGGAAATAGTCGATGACGCGATCGTCCCACTTGAGTTTTCCTTCATCCACGAGCATCGCGAGCGAGGCAACGGTCATCGCTTTCGTCGTCGACCCGATCGCGAAGCGCGTATGCTCGGTCGCCGGCGCGGGCTTCCCTAGCTCGAGCACACCGTAGCCCTTCGCGAACACCAGCGAATCGTCCTTCACGATCGCGATCGCGAGCCCCGGCACGCGCCAGTCGCGTGCCGCGTGCGCGACGTACTTGTCGAAGGCGACGAGGTCGGGTGATTGAGCCGATGCGCTCACGGCGACTAGCGCCGATGCGAGCGACAGCGCCGCAACGCGCAATCCGCGCATACTATAGTAGTAGGCCATCAGTCGTGCTCAGTGGGCGCAGTTACGACCCGGTCAATGGGTGCCGGGCGCGGCGTGCGCTCAACGGGATGCTCCTTCAACATCTTCATCGCCTCCGCGACGCCGCGCTCGAGCTGCGCGTCGTGGCCGCGCATGAGCTCCGCGGCGGTATTCTCGACCTCGATGTCCGGTGCGACACCCTTGTTCTCGACCGACCATCTGCCAGCGCTGTCGTAGAAGGCGAGATCCGGAGCGGTGATGCCTCCGGCGTCGATCACATTCGGAACGCCGAGCGTGCCGACGAGCCCTCCCCACGTGCGCGTGCCGATCAGCGGGCCGAGCTTCGCGACGCGGAAGTAGTAGGGGAGCGCGTCGCCTCCCGATCCGGCAGATTCGTTGATGAGCATCACCTTCGGACCGAAGATGCCCACCATCGGCGCGGTGATGCTCTTCCCCGCGCGCTCAGCGAAGTAGCCCATGCGCGTGCGGCTGAGTTGCTGGATGACATAATCCGCCACGGCGCCGCCTTGATTGTATCGCTCATCGATGATGACGCCGTCCTTGTCCTGCTGTGCGAAGAAATACCTGTTGAACGCGGTGAAGCCGGCGACGGACGTATTCGGAAGCCAGACGTACGCGAGCCTTCCGCCCGAGAGCTTGTCGACGAGCCGGCGATTGTCGTCGATCCACGCCTGCGTGCGCAGCGCCTCATCGTCCGCGATCGGCATCACGTTGATCACCCACGACCCCTGCATGCCCGGCGTCGTGTTTACGCGAACGCTCGTGAGCTTCCCGGCGCTTCCCTCGAAGAAGCTGTAGAGATTCGCAGGCGGCGTGAGCGCGCGCCCGTTGACCTCGAGGATGTAGTTCCCCTCGCCAACGCTCACCCCCGGTACGCTGAGCGGCGCACGCAGCCGCGGATTCCAGCTCCCAGCCGTATAGATGCGCTGAATGCGATAGCGGCCATTCTCAACCGAGTAGTCCGCGCCGAGGAGTCCGACCGATGTGTGCGCGGTGTCGGGGACGTCGCCGAGTCCTTCGAGATACGAGTGACCAACCGTCAGCTCGCCACCAACGGTCGCGATCAGGTAGGCGAGGTCGGCGCGGTGCTGCACGTACGGTAGAAAGGCGCTGTATTTGTCGTAGATCGCCTGCCAGTCGTTGCCGTGCATCTTCGCATCGTAGAAGAACTCCCGCTGCGTGCGCCACGTTTCGCGGTAGATCTCCGCCCACTCCGCGCGCGGATCGACGAGTGTCTCGATGCCGTCCGTCGCGAGAAGACCCTCCCCCGGCTTTGGCGGCTGCTCCGCTCCGACGATGCTCCAGTGCTCGCCGCTGCTGTATAGAATCTTCTTCGCATCCGCGGAAATCATGTACGATGTGATCCCGTCCACGAACGGGTGCGCCTTTCTGTCGCTCAGCGAGTACTGAAAGAGCTGCTGCGGTTGAGGGCCACCCTCGCCCGAGGGCGGCGCCTGCGTGTAGAAGAAGGTGCCCGCGACTCCGGCTGCGAGATCGCCCAGATCGCCCGCCGGCACATCGAGCGGAATGATGCGGTGCTCAATTCCCTCGAGGTCGACGCGCGCCTCCGCCGCACTCGGCGCCGGCTTCACCGCCGGCGTCTTCGGAGTTGCAGGCTTCGCTGCTGGAAGTGTCTTCTGCGCCGAGTCACCGGCGTCGCCGAGTCTCGCCGCCTCATCACTGAGGCTTGGAAGAAATGGCGATGGCTCGTTCGCGGCGAGCACCGCGAGATAGATGCTTCGCTTGACCACGTGCTCCATCGAGCTCATGTCGAGCCATCCCGTGGTGAGCCCGTAGTTCGTGCTCGCCAGGAAGTACAGATATTTTCCACTCGCATCGAACGCCGGGGTGATGGCGTCGGCCATGCCGTCGGTGACCTGATGCGCCTTTGCATCGCGAATCGAATACAGGAAGATCGCGCGCATGTGACTGTCGAGTGACTTCGAATACGCTACCCAGCGTGAATCCGGCGACCACGCCGCATCGAAGCCGCGTCCCGGATCGTCGTACGTGTCCACGTCGATCTTCGTGAAGCGCCCGCTCGCGACGTCGACGGACCAGAGCTGTGCCCCCGTATCACGAAAGAGAAGCTGTCGAGCATCGGGCGACCAGACCGGGCGCGCGAAGTATGCACGCGAGGGCAAAGCGATCGCGCGTGGCTTCGAGTCTCCGGCCTGGTCGCCGATCATCAACTGATACTCGCCACTCGCATCGGAGAACCAGGCGATGTGCCTACCGTCGGGAGACCAGGCGGGGTCGCGATCGTGCGCGCCCGAGCTCTGCGTGAGGTTGCGATAGCTGCCATCCTTCGCGGCGACGGTGAAGATGTCGCCGCGCGCCTCGAACGCCGCGCGCACACCCGTCGGCGAGAGCGACGCCTCGGCGATCAGCGACGCGACGCGCTTCATCTGCGGCCGCGCCCAGGGAAAATCTCCGGTCGCGACGATGTCCAGTTGATGCGAGGCTCCACTCTTGAGATCGAGAATGTGCACGTAACCAGCCTGCTCGTACGCGATCGCGTCCTCGCCCGCCGAGGCCGACATGATGTCGAAGTCGCGATGGCGCGTGAGCTGCGTGAGCTGTTTCGTGTCGAGATTCTGCGCGTACAGATTATTCGTGCCGTCGCGATCGGAGAGAAAGTAGACAGTGTTGCCGACCCACATTGGATCGGTGTCGTTGCTGTTGTTCCAGGGGAGCTTCTCCTCGGCGTAGCTCGCGAGATCGATGATGCGGATCGGCTGCGTGCGGCCGCCGCGATAGCGCCTCCACTGGCTGCTCTGATTCTCCGCCCACATGGACGCGAACATCGCGACCGCGATCTGCTGGTAGGCCACGCGTTTGCCGTCCGCCGAATACGAACCGGTGAATGCACGAGGTATCGGAAGAAGCTCGGGCATCCCTCCGTCCGGCGCGACCGTCCAGAGACGAAAGAACGAATTCGCTCCCGGAGTAGGGAGCGTTCCCCGGCTGGAGCCGAACACGATGCGTTTCCCATCGGGCGTCCACCCGCGTACGTAGTCGGCGCCGGGATGATAGGTCAGCCGCTTCGGCTCACCACCGGCGACGGGGACAACGAAGACATCCGTGTTCCCCGCGATCGTCGCGGAGTACGCGATGAGCGATCCATCCGGAGAGAAGTGCGGATCCGTTTCCGCGGATGGCGTGCTCGTGAGACGGCGCGCAGTGCCTCCTGCTCGAGGCACTACCCACAGGTCGCCGCCATACTCGAAGGCGACCATGTCCCGGCTCACCGTGGGCCGGCGGAGAAATCTCGTTCCCTGCCCCGCCGCAATTGCGGCCGGTGCGACCAGGAGAAGAAGTCCGAGTAAAGCTCTGCGCATCGTGCGCCTCAGATGTTCGGATTGTTGACGCGCTCGACGTTCGGCAGCGGGAAGCAAGACTGCGCGCCGTAGCTTCCACCAGAGACGTATGGTGCGCCGACCGCAGGACTCATCGGCAGATTCAGTCGCCGGAGATCTCCAAGGCGATGTCCCTCGAGGAAGAACTCGCGACGCCGCTGCTCGACGATCTCCGCCATCACGACGGGCTGCGTGAGCGTGGGAGGCGCAAACGTGCCCTGCCCGTTCGCGGACCGAAGAGCGTTGATGATCGTCACCGCGCCGCCGAGGTTGCTCGTGTTCGCATCGTTCTCGGCGATGATGAGCTGCGCCTCCGAATACTTCGCCAGCGCCTGCACTGAGGTCGACGAAGCATCCTTGTTCGCATACCAGATCGTCGTGAAGCCGTCCGAGCCCAGCGTCAGGCTGTTCGTCACCGCGATCCGGGGGTCGTGGTCCGTGGTGTCTCTGTTGATGATGGATGTGTCGACGGACGAAAACGCAGCCTGTCTCGTGTGCACGTAGACGAGATTCACGCGCCGCGATGCGGATGCGTCGTGGTCGATGTCGACCTCGAAGCCCGGAGGGATGAGTGCCGCATCGGCGGCAGCGTCGGCCGAGTTGTTGAGATCGAGCTCGGTGCGGGCGCGGCCGAGTAGCGCGAGGTGGAGCGTCGCATCATCTCCGGCAGCCGTTGCCTCCACGACTGCGGTATCGAACCGCAGCATCGCCTCCGCGAAGATCTGCGGCGGCTGGAGCTCGGGCCCAAGGTTGATCGCCGCCGAGCACATGCTCTCACCGAGCATCGTGAGACTGAATCCCGCGTACGTCGACGCGACGCCGATCAGCGCGTGGCGATCGGGCACCTGTGCGTCCGTCCATCCCTGCAGATGCGCGACGGCCGTATCGTTCGACGCGCGCGCAACCGAGAGCGGCGTGTAGATCCCCGGAAATTGCTGCGCCGTACAGTCGGACGTTCCGTAAGGCTCGTCCGGTGTGATCGTCCGCCGATCGTGGTCGAAATTCTCCGTGCGCGAGATCGCATTTGCGAGCTCGTCGACGAAGAGCCCCGAGCCTACTATGTATTGATTGTACGCACACTCGAAGTCGCCGCGCGAGCTATTCACGATCAAGTCGGCGTTCTCGGGCGAGAAAACTCCGGGCCCAAGCTGCCCCGGATTCGATTGTTCGAGGTGGGTGATGTCGTTGCACGCCACCATCACGACCAGAGCGGCGGCGATCGCCGCGCTTGCGGTGAGCAGCCGCGCCTTCGAGCGTCGCGAGTGAGCCGACATCCCGCCCTTCGTGCTCGTCTGTGAGTTTCGCATGGTCAGAAGGTCAGGTTGAGGGTCGCAACGATGCGGCTGAGCGGCGGGATGACGCCTTGGTCGAACTGCGTAAGGCCCGACGGAGTTCCGTTGATCTCCGGATCCGGACCACGATAGTGCGTCCAGAGACCCAGCTCGCGTGCGGCGAGTGTGAACGACGCGTGCTGGAATCCCGGAATGAGCCTGTCAGGAAGAGAGTAGGTCGCCGAGACCTCGCGGAGCTTGAGGAACGACGCGTCCTGGATGAATTGATCCTGCGCCTGAGCGAGATAGCTGCCGATTCCCGCCTCCGCGACGTAGGTCGCCCCGTACTTCGTGGGGTGATAGTTCACATCGCAGAGCCCGGCGCCGAGGAGCCCGTCGCATCGGCCCTGCTCGATGAAGTTGTAGAGCGAGTTCCCGCGCTTGAAGTCAACCAGCGCGTAAAGACGCAGGCGCTTGAAGAGCGTGAAAGTATTTCCTACGGAGCCGGTGCTGGTTGGAGTCGGCGTGCCCGCGAACACGAAGGGCGCGAGATCGCACGAGACGGGCACCTGCCCCGCTCCGCCATCGCAGAGCACGTTCGTGGCGGCGCCCGATTTGTCCAGCGTTGCCGACACGACACGCTTGGAGAAATACGACTCGATCGGGTATCCCACGACATTGAACTGCCCCGTTGTGGTCACCAGCGATGGGACGTCGCCGAGGCTGATGATCTTGTTGTGCATCGTCGCGAAGTTACCCGAGATGTCCCAGGAGAAATTCGTGCGCTGGAGCACCTGCACACTCGCCTCGATCTCGAGCCCGTGATTGTTCACCTGTCCGAGATTCTTGAACTGCGTGCCGAAGAATCCGATGGACGGCGCGATGGTCTGTGCGACGATCTCGTTCGTCGTGTGCTTGTTATAGTAGGTGACGTCGAGATGCAGCCGCTTGAACAGATCCGATTCGAATCCGACCTCGACCTCCTTCCCTCGCTCCGGCTTGAGATCGCTGTTGCCGAACGCGCCCGCGGTGAACGCGTTCGTCCCGCCCGGCCCCTGCACCGGCTGAAACGAGCGCAGGGCGGAATACGCGAGCGGCGCGCGCCCCGACTCCCCGTATGCCGCACGCAGCTTCAGTGAATTGACGAACGCCAGATGCCAGAACGGCTCCTCACTCACGATCCATGACGCACCCAACTTCGGATACGTGATCCACTTGAAATCCGTGCCGAATGCGCTGTTGTTGTCGACGCGAATCGCTCCCGTCAGAAAGAATCGATTGTTCAACCCAACCTCTTCCTGCGCGTAGCCACCGATCGTCGTGTTCGTGGTGTCGCCCTGCGATGCCGCAATCGCCTGCGCCGTTCCCGATACGGTCGTGATCCCCGGACCCGGAAATCCGATGCCGCCAAGGAAGCTCTCGTTCAGTGCAGTGCGATACCACTGGCCGCCGAGAGACGTTGATGAGCTCCACGCCGGCGTGAGCTCGAACTTCGCGGTGCCGTTGTAGTCGAATGTCGTGAGCGTGCGTCGCGTCAGCGTCTGGCCGATGCGCCCTGCAGCGTTGCCGAGCGTGAACGGCGCAAGCTCCGGCGGTGCGTACGTCTCGAGCGTGCGACCGTCCTCTCCGGTATAGTCGACGCCCGCTATCAGGCGCTCGGTAAACCAGTGCACGGGTTGGTGGCTCACCGTGGCACTCCCCGTGAAACGGTTGATGCCATCGCTATTGTCGAAGAGCGTCTGCGGAACCGCCGGAGGAACGTTCGGATAGAAGCCCTCGGCTCCGGGCACTGTCCATAGCAGCGGGTGAGCAAACTCCGCTCCGAGCATCGGCGACAGTCCGACATCCGCGCCGAGATGATACGTCCCCTGCACGTAGTTCAAACTCGTCGCGACGTCGTATTTCTCGCTCGGCGCCATGTTCAGATTGGCGTGCGCGCTGAACTGCGAGATCTTGTTGTTGGGCTCGACGCCGTGATCGTTCTGATAGTTGGTGCTCACGAAATAGCTGGTCGCCCCGAGCGCACCGGCGAGTGACACGTTGTACTGCTGCAACTGCCCCGTCTTGAACACCGGTGTACCCGCCGCCGCCAAGGCGCCGATCGCATTGTACGAGACGAGTGCGCCGGTGCTGTCGGGAAGGAAATTCGTCGGAAGGCGCCCCTCGGGATCGCGAAAGTACACGCCGCCCTGCTGCAGCTGCACGTTGAGTACGGGCTTCGTACCGGATCCCTTCTTCGTGATGATCTGGATGACGCCGTTCGCCGCTTCGGTTCCGTAGATCGTGGCGGCAGCTGGTCCCTTGATGATCTGGATGCTCTCGATCTCTTCGGGATTGATGTCGTTCAACCGCCCGACGACGCCCGCATTCTGCGAGCCGAAGCCGCTGTTTCCATTCGATGTCGGACCGCCGCCGGTCGCGTTGCTCACGCGCACGCCATCGATGTAGATCAGTGGATTGTTGTCGAGCCCGAGGCTCGCCACTCCGCGGATGTTGATCTGTGGTCCCGCACCCAGCCTCCCCGTGCTCGGTGCGATCGTCACTCCGGGCGCGCGCGAGTTCAGCAGCGTACCCAGATCGGGTGCCTGCGACTTTGAGAGAACGTCTGCGGCGTTCACCGTCGAGACGGCGTTACCGATCTCTCGTCGCTCCTGCCCCTGTCCTGTTCCTGTGACGATGATCTCGCTCAACGAAGTAGCGGCGGCCTGCAGCTCGAAATCCATGACGGCCTCGTTCTGGCCGTCGGTGGTTACCGAGTGACGCTGCGGCGCATAGCCGAGCCGTCGCGCGATGAGCAGGTGCGTGCCTGCCGGCACGTTCGAGATTCGGTAGCGACCATCCTGGCCGGTGATCGCAGCGAGCCGCGTACCTTCCGCCGTGACCGCCACTCCCGGAATTGCTTCCTTCGTACTTGAGTCGATCGCTCGACCCGTGATCACCGATCGTGGCTGCTGCGCAAGCGCGTGGAGCCCCGTCACCGGTATTGCCGGCACAACGAGAAACGAGATAGCGCCGAGCGCGAGCCATCCCGCAAAGAGCAACGTTCGCGGCCGATATTGACATGAACTCTGTCGCATTTCGAGCTCCTGTTGATGTGTTACGATCCAGCGCGGTGATTTAACGATCACGTCTCTCATGCCACCCCGGCCCGCGCACGACGCGCCCCGGCTTTGCTCCTGTGTGCTTGCCATCGCGAATCACCTCGACGCCGTTCACGAACACCTCGCGAACGCCAGTCGATGCCTGATTCGGCTTCTCGTACGTGGCGTGCTCCTGGATCGTCGCCGGATCGAAGACCACGACGTCGGCGTACATCCCCTCGCGCAGCAGACCGCGATCGCGAATGAGCAATCGGTCCGCGACGGCGCCGCTCATCTTCCGGATCGCATCCTCGAGCAGCAGCACATGCTCATCGCGCACGTATTTGCCGAGGATGCGCGGGTAGGTGCCGTAGGTGCGCGGATGCGTGAACGTCGTCATGCTGTCGGGATCCGGCCCATCAGCATCGGTGCCGATTTTCATCCACGGCTGCTTGAGCTGCATGGCGACGTTCTCGTCGCTCATGAGGAAGTAGATCGTGCCGATGTCCTGATGCTCCGTGAGCAGCAGATCCATCACGGTGCTCAGCCAGTCCGTGCCGCTTCCCGCCATCACCTCGGACAGGCGGTGCCCCGCCCACTTCTTGTTTTTCGGATTGGTGAAGGCCGTCAGCAACACGCCCTCTGGCGTTGCCAGCTCGCAGAGACTCTCCGCGTACGATGTGGGATGCGCGATCTCGTTGCGGATCTTTGCGCGCTTCGCCGAGTCGGCGAGGTTCTCGAACAGCTTCCCGTCCGCCGATGCCGACGGCGGCAGACATGCCGCCAAGCCGGTGCCGCCCGCCGTGTACGGATACATGTCGGCCTGCACATCCTGCCCCGCCGCGCGCGCCGAGTCGATCTTCGCGATCGCCTGGCTCGCCTTTCCCCAATTCCGCTTCCCCGCCGCCTTCAGATGATAGATCTCGACCGGAACGTGCCCTTCCTGCCCGATGCGAATCGCCTCATCGATCCCCTCGAGATAGCGATCCGCCTCGGAGCGCATGTGCGTGATGTAGACGCCACCATACGGCGACATCGCCTTCGCGATCTCGATCAGCTCCTCGGTGCTCGCGTAGTTCCCCGGTGGATAGATCAGCGCGCTCCCCAATCCCATCGCGCCGTCCTCCATCCCGTGCCGCATCGCCTCGCGCATCGAGTCGAGCTGCGCCGCCGGCGCCGCGCCCATGTGCAGCCCCATCGCGTACTCGCGAATCGTGCTCGCGCCGACGAACGAGCCGACGTTCGGCGAGATGCCATGCGCCTGCATCGCACGCAGCCATGCATCGAATCCGTGTGCGCCCGGGAACTTCCGCAGCATCGCGAGCGCTGCGGTGTCGGCCGCATTGTCGGCGAGTGTCAGCGCGCTCACCGGCGCAACGGTGTACGCCTCGCCGAGGATCTCCGTCGTGACGCCCTGCGTCAGCTTGCCGACATCGCGCCCGTCGCCGTTGAGAAAGAGATCGCCGGACTGTCCCTGGATGTCGATGAACCCGGGCGCGACGACCATCCCCGCCGCATCGATGCGCTTGAGCGCGTGCGCGGAGCCGAGCTGTCCGCGTCTTACAATGCGAACTATACGATCGCCTTCTAGGGCGATATCACCATAGAACCACGCGTTACCGCTCCCATCGACGACGCGGCCATTCACGATGATCACGTCGTACGTCGTGTCCCCCGCCGGACTCGGCGATCCGTTCCCCGCGCTCGATGCTGCCGTGCTGCATGCGAGCGTGAGTGCGGTCGCCGCGGCGGCGAGCGTCAAAGTGCGAAGTCGCGTGCGCATGTCAGAGCTCCGGAACGATTGGAAGTGTCGGCGCGCTACGACGCGACCTCGCGCGCCACGCATAGAACGCCGGGGTGCCGAGCAGCACGGCAACGACGCCAGCGGCCGCACGAGCGGGCTGGGTGACGAGTGTGTTGACGACGAGCGCCGCGGCTGATGCCACGAAGAGAATCGGCGTCACCGGATAGCCCGGCACGCGAAACGGTCGCACGGCATTTGGCTCGCGGCGCCGATACACGAACACGCTCAGCGCGCCGAGCCCGTAGAAGATCCAGCCGGTGAAGACGACGTACGTGAGCAGCTGCTCGAAGGTCCCCGTCGACGCGAGCAGCGCGGACCAGAGCGCGATCGCCGTGATCGCGAAGGCCGGTGTGCCGAGCGTGGGGTGGATGATTGCGAGCCGCTTGAAGAACACGCCGTCGCGCGCCATGGCGAAATACATTCGCGGCGCAGTGAGCATGATCCCGTTGGCCGCGCTGAAGATCGAGACGAGGATCAGGAGTCCGACGATGCGTCCGGCGACGGGACCGAGCACCGCAATCCCCGCGTCGGCCGCGATGTGATCGCTGGCGGCAACGGCCTGCGGACCGAGCGCCGCGATGTAGCCGAGGTTGGCAAGGACGTAGAGCGCGACGAGGGCAGCGGTCGCGAGCGAGATCGCACGCGGGAAGGTGCGCTGCGGATTGCGCGTTTCGCCAGCGGAGAAGGTGACGTATTGCCACCCCTCGTACGCCCAGAGCACACCGATCATCGCGGCGCCGACGCCGGCGATGAGCGCCGGTGAGACCGAAGTCGGCCACGCCTCGCGGCTAACTATGGCGCCCAGGGTCGAGGTGTGCCCCAGGGTGATCATCGCGATGCTGAGCGCGAGCAGGCCCGCGACCTTGGTGCCCGTCGTCCAGTTCTGCATCGTCGCGCTGTTGCGCGTGCCGCGTACGTTGATCACGGCGATGATCGCGATGACGGCGACGGAGATGAGGCGCGCGCCGATGCCGCCAACCGGAAGAAACGCGGCGAAGTATCCCGAGAACGCCACCGCGAGCGTGGCGATCGAGCCGCTCGCGATCACGAAGAAGCTCGTCCAGCCGTAGAGAAAGGCGGGGAGCGGGCCGAAGGCATCGCGGATGTACGTGTACAGCCCGCCGGCATCCGGCTTCATCGCCCCCATCTCCGCGTACGTGAGCGCGCCGAGATAGGAGAGAATGCCGGCGGCCACCCACACGAGCAGCGCGGGACCGGTCTGCGTCCCGGTTTCGCGCAGCACGACGCCGGGAACGAGAAATATTCCCGAGCCGATCACCGTTCCGATCGCGATGAAGGTGAGATCGAGCAGGCCGAGCGTGCGACGAAGCTCGGTGATGGCACCGGCGTCGTCCGCGTTCGTCGCGATGGGCGTGCTCATGGTGTCGCCACTTCGGGCGCGAGGGCGAGTACATAAAATGCGCGCGACGTGACCGGGTCGCGGTGCAGTCCCGTCACCGAGTACCCCTCGTAGAGCGCGCGCTCGAAATTGATGCGCGTGGCCGCGTGCCAGCGGGCGGCGCGCTCGGGCGAGCTCGCCGCCATCGCCTGGAAATCGGCGGGGATCTCGAGGAGCATCGTTGCCGAACGATCCTCGAGCGTAGCCGCGCGATCGCCCGCGCGTGGCTCGACCGTGAGCACGGGACACTGTGCGAGTCGCTCAGCGTCTGAGCGAGTGGGGCGCGAGGCGACGGGCGCCGTGTCGGACGCGACGACGAGGCGATCGGTGGCCAACCCGCTGTGTAGCGGACTCGCGGTGGTGCCGTACATGTCGCGCACGTACTCGACTACGCGCGCGCCGAGCAGATTCAGGTTGAGATGCGCGTTCTTCGCGACGAGCGGATCGTACGTCCAGTACACCCGCGCGATTCCGCGCCGCGCGAGCTCGGCGCGCTGGAATTCCTTGAGCATGCGGCCGACGCCGGCGTTCCGTGCGGACTCGCGAACACCGAGGACGTGCGACCAGTGTGCGAGAGTGCCGTCGATGAGCGCTGGAAGTCCGAAGACAAAGCCGATGAGCTCCCCGTCCGGAGTGAAGGCGCCGGCCACGAGACCGCCGACGCGTGCGACGACCTGCAGCACGGATGCGGGGACGGCGTCTCCGTGACTCGGGCCCCAAATCTCGTGCTGGAGGGCGACGCAGCTCTGGCACTCGAGGCGGGATGTGATGGTGCGCGCGACGATCTCTGCGCCGACATCGGCGAGGACGCCGGTGTCGGAGGTGGGAGTCGAGTGTGTGCGGGAGTCGTCGAGCACGCGGGGGCGGTTGGGGGCGAGAGACGAGGGAAGCCGTGGGGGACCAACATATGCCGCAATCTCGTATACCACAACGGTCGACCACTTCGGGCTACAAACCAGCGCGTGCTTGCGCCCCCGCGGCGGCGCGCGTATGCTCCGCGATCGTGCCTCCCTCGCCCTCACGCCCCGCCCGCAAAACCCCCCGCCGCCGCGCCGCCCCATCGCCCGCGGGCGCCGACGAGCGTCAGGACAACGTCTCGCGCGCGTACCACGACCTCCGCAGCGTCATCGTCTGGGGACAGCTGCCCCCCGGCACCCGCATCTCCGAGCGCGTGATAGGCGAGCGCCTCGGCCTCAGTCGCACCCCCGTTCGCAGCGCGCTCCATCGGCTCGAGCAGGAAGGCTTCGTCGCCTCGGCAGGTAAAGGGCGCGAGCGCCGGCTCATCGTCGCGCCGCTCACGCGCGACGATGGCGAGTAGGTCTACTGCATCGTCGGCCATCCCGAGGGACTCGCCGCCCGCGTGGCGGCCGCGCTCCCCGCGGCGAGGCGCAAGGCCATTGCGACGCGCCTCCGCGCGCTCAACCGCGAGCTCTCACTCGAGTCGCGCAAGCGCGAAGATGCCGCCCGCGTCTTCGATCTCGACCTCGAGTTCCATCGCACCTACGTCGAAGGCGTCGTCGGCCCGCGCCTCCTCACCCTCCACCGCGCGATCAAGCCGCAGAGCGAGCGCTACTCGCGCCTCTACGTCACCGTGCTCCTCGACGAGCTCTCCGCATCCGTGAAGGAGCACGAGGCGATCGCGTCCAGCATCGCCAAGGGCGATCCCGATGGTGCGCAGCGCGCCGCCGAAACCAATTGGCACAACGCCGCCCGCCGCCTCGCGCGCATCATCGCGCAGCACGGGGAGCGCGGCAGCTGGACCTCGTGGGACCACGGCGTGATCAACCTCGCGCCCAGCGCGGGGCGGAAGGTACGCTTCTAGCGCGCACCCTGGCGATCGCCTCTTGCGGGATTTGGTATACCGATGTTGTATACAGCCCGAACCCCCCTCAGGAGCGATCGATGGCTGCCGAACAACGAACGCGCACCGCCCGGCGCGCACTCTACACGTCCCTCGCCGTCGCCGCGCTCGCGCTGCTCGGAGCCCCCGCGCTCGCTCAAGCCCACACCAAAGCCGCGCCCCAGGCCGCCGGACCCAAAGGCGGCGCTCCCGCCGCCACGACGCCCTCGATAGCGACCCCCTCCCTCGACGACACCGCCGCCCTCGGCGATTTCATCGACGGCATCATGAAGGCCCACGTCGAAGACCTCCGCATCCCC
>PLMM01000360.1 GCA_003142495.1 Gemmatimonadota bacterium
CGCGCTAAAGTCGAGCGCTACGTCGACGTTGGGCAGGCGGAGAACGCGGATTTGCTCTGCGGCGGCAGGCGGCCGACGGGGAAGTCGCTCGAGAATGGCTACTTCTTCGAGCCGACGGTGTTCGCGCGCGTCGAGGCGGGATCGCGGCTCGAGCAGGAGGAGATCTTCGGACCGATCCTCTCCGTGATTCGCGTCGATTCCGTGGAGGAAGCGTTCGCAGTGAACAATGGAGTACGCTACGGGCTCTCGTCCTCGGTCTACACGCGCGACGTGAACGTCGCCTTCCGCGCACTCACCGAACTGGACAACGGTATCACGTACATCAACGCACCGACGATCGGGGCCGAGGCGCATTTGCCATTCGGCGGAGTGAAGCAGACCGGGAACGGCCACCGCGAGGGCGGCTGGGAGGTTTACGAGTTCTACTCCGAGACGAAGGTGGGGTACGTCGACTTCTCGGGCACGCTGCAACGTGCGCAGATCGACAACTATGGCGATGACGCTACGACGCTGTTGTAAACGCGGTTGTAGGCGCGGTTGTAGCTCCCTCGGGCGAGGGATCGACTTGCAATCGGCCCGCGCCTCAGGGAAATTCGTCAACAGTTGCCTCGCGGTCGACTGATCAGTCACCCGAAGAGCGGCGGTTGGCCGCAGCGCGACCGTCCGCCGGATCAATCCGCCGCCACACGATGGACGCCTCATGTCTCACTCTCCCAGCCCTTCCCTAACGCGCCCCGTCACCGATGAGCATCGGGCGGAAGTTCTGCGCGCGATGAATCGGTCGCGATGGCGGATGGATGGGTTTTGGGAGTGGTCGAAGATCATTATTTTTGCCGTCGCGCTGTTCGTGGTCATCCGAACGTTCGGCGTCGAGGCGTACAAAATCCCATCGGGCAGCATGGAGAAAACGCTGCTTATCGGTGATTTCCTCCTCGTGAACAAGGCGCTCTACGGCGCCGAGATCCCGTACACGGACATGCGACTTCCCGCGACGANNGATAGTCTTCCAGTATCCGCTCAACCCACAACAGAGCTACGTCAAGCGTTTGATCGGTCTGCCGCGCGACACGGTAGAGATGCGCGACGGCGAGCTGATACTGAATGGGCGGAAGCAGAACGAGCTGTACGTCATCCATTCGCACCCGATCGGAGAGCCGCTGGAGGAGGAGTTCCGGTGGCAGGATCACTATCTGGTACGTACGGCGCAGGCGCGCGAGGGATACCATCCATCGCGTAACACTTGGGGTCCGCTGATCGTCCCTGAGAAGAGCTACTTCATGCTCGGAGACAACAGAGACAACAGCGAAGACAGTCGCTACTGGGGCTTCGTCGCCGATTCTCTGGTCAAGGGGAAACCCCTGATCGTCTACTACAGTTACGAGCGTGACGCGACGCACACTATTCCCTGGCTCACCGACATTCGTTGGAGCCGCCTGGGAACGCGGGTTCGCTGATCGATTCGATGGTTCGACGTTCGGTTCGCAAGCGCGCTGTCGCGCATTCGTGCTGATCCTTGCAGGAGTAGCCGCCCAGAATGGCCGTACCCTCGCATAAGAAGTCTTCGTACGACGAAGGGTCGCTGGACCAGTATCTTCGGGACATCAGTGCATATCCGCTGATCGATCGCGACGAGGAAGTGCGTCTGGCCCAGCTGATCCGCGTGAAGGACGCCGAGGCGCTCGACAAGCTCGTGCGCTCGAATTTGCGCTTCGTCGTTTCCGTCGCCAAGAAATATCAGAATCAGGGCGTCGCTCTCTCGGATCTCATCAACGAGGGGAACCTCGGCCTCATCCGCGCGGCCCACAAATTCGACGAGACGAAGGGGATCAAGTTCATCTCCTACGCCGTCTGGTGGATCCGCCAGGCGATTCTGCAGGCCCTGGCCGAGCAGTCGCGCATCGTGCGGGTGCCGCTGAATCGCGCGGGCACGCTGCACCGTATCGGCAAGCGCGCGAACGCGCTGCTCCAGGAGCTGGGCCGCGAGCCCACGCACGAAGAGATCGCGCACGAGATGGACATCACCGAGGAAGAGGTCGCGAAGACGATCTCGATCTCGCAGACACATCTCTCGCTCGATGCGCCGATGACGCCGGGTGAGGACAACCGGCTGCTCGACTACCTGCCGGACACGCTCAATGCCACGCCCGACGAGCAGACGTTCGAGAAGGCGCTCACCGAGGCGATCGAGGAGTCGCTGTCGTCGCTCAAGGAGCGCGAGGCGAAAATTCTGCGCCTCTACTTCGGCCTCGACAGCGAAGAGCCGATGACGCTCGAGCAGATCGGCGCGCTGCTGGGGATCACGCGCGAGCGCGTACGCCAGATCAAGGAAAAGGCGCTCTCTCGCCTCCGCCACGTCTCCCGCGCCCGCGCGCTCGAGAGCTTCCTCGGCTAGCTTTCCGATGGTGGAATGAGCGAACTCGTCGCGTCGCGACGCTCGCGTCTCCACGATCTCGCAATGCCGGAAAGCACCATGGTTCAGCTCAATTCCGAGGACATCGAACGCCCCTTCGCCGACAAGCCCATGCGCCGCATGGTGACGATGGTCGGTCGCGCGCTCTTGCTGCACTGCCCGAATTGTGGCTCGCGTGGGCTCCTCAAGANNNNCACGACTACATGGCGGGGTCGGTGCTGTTCAACCTCGTGCTGGCCGAGCTGATTTTTGCGATCGTGCTCGTAGCGTGGCTCCTGATCGCGTGGCCGAACGTGCGCTGGGATGTGCTCGAGATCGCGGCGCCGCTTGGAATGGCCGCCGCGCCGTTCGTGCTCTTTCCGTTCTCGAAGCTGGTCTGGCTCGCGGCGGATCTCGCGCTGCGCCCGGCGCACGCGAGTGAGCTCACGGCCGAGCGATCGGCGGAGAGGAAGGCGTCGTAAGTCGTGCGGGGCGCGGTGGCCCGGCGCGTGACCGTCCCGTACTTTTCGCCCCCTATGCTCAGAGTGCTCCGCCACCTGTCGTGGCTCGCTGCCGCGGCTCTCGCGTGCGTTCCGGCGACTAGCGGCGCGCAGACGGCACAGACGACTGCCGCTGCGACCTCGCCGGCGATCTCCGCAGCCGACCTGCGCGTGCGACTCTATCTCATCGCTGACGACTCGCTGAAGGGTCGACTCGCTGGCTCCGCGGGCGACTCCGTGGCCACCGCGTATATCGCCGCCGAGTTCGCGCGCGTGGGGCTCGAGCCCGCGGGCGAGAGCGGCTGGTTCCAGACCGTGCATTTCAAGGAGCGCGGGCGCGAGCCCGTGACCCCGGCGCGCAACGTGATCGGCGTGCTGCGCGGCAGCGATCCCGTGCTCAGGAACGAGTACGTCGTGATGAGCGCGCACAACGATCATGTTGGTGTCGCGCGGCAGGCCGTGGATCACGACGCGCTCCGCGTCACGAACTTTGCGGCGGCGATGCGCAAGCGCGGCGCGACGGCCGCGGCGGCGCAGGCGTGGGCGACGCACGCACTCGACTCGATTCGCTCGCTGCGTGCGCCGCGCCAGGACTCGATTTTCAACGGCGCGGACGATGACGGTTCGGGCACCGTCGCGCTGCTCGAGATCGCGGAGGCGATGTCAGCGAATCCGATCAAGCCGAAGCGCTCGATCCTCTTCATTTCGCACACCGCGGAAGAGGAGGGACTGTACGGATCCGAGTGGTTCACCGATCATCCGACGGTGCCGCGCGACTCGCTCGTGGCGGAGCTCGACATGGACATGGTCGGGCGCGGCAGCGCGGCAGATGTCGAGCATGGCGGGCCGGCGTATCTCGAGCTGATCGGCACGCGGCGGCTCTCGACGGAGCTGGGCGATGTGGCGGAAAAGGTCGATGCGACGGAGGCGATTCCGTTCAAATTCAACTACGCGTTCGATGCGCCGGGCGACAGGGAGCAGTATTACTGCCGCGCGGATCACTACTCCTACGCGCGCTTCGGCGTTCCGTCGATCAACTTCTCGCGTGGCGATCATCCGGACTATCACGAGGTGACGGACGAGCCGCAGTACATAGACTACGACGCGCTGGCACGCGTCGCCGTCTACGTGCGCGACCTCGCGGTGGCGCTGGCGAATCTCGATCATCGTGTGGCGATCGACCACGCGAAGCAGAACGACCCGCACGCCGGATGCGTGCAGTAGGCTCGGGCTTAGTACTCCACTCTTCTTGAGAGACAGCGATCATGGCTCAGGCGAGCTCGTTCGACGTGACCACCGGAGTCGACCTGCAGGAGGTCGACAACGCGGTAAATCAGGCGCAGAAGGAGATCACGCAGCGCTACGACTTCAAGGGCTCGCCCGCGAAGATCGAGCTGCAGCGCGCGGAGAACAAGATCATTCTGGAGGCCGAGGGCGACTACAAGATCGCGGCGGTGCTCGACGTGCTGCAGTCGAAGCTGATCAAGCGCGGCGTGCCGGTGAAGAATCTCGACATCGGCGAGATCAAGCAGGGCGGCGGCGAGACCGTGCGGCGCGAGATCAAGCTCAAGATGTCGCTCGATGGCGAGACGTCGAAAAAGGTCGTCGCGGCGATCAAGGACGCGAAGATGAAGAAGGTGCAGGCGTCGATCCAGGGTGAGCAGGTGCGGATCACGTCGCCGAGCAAGGATGAGCTGCAGGATGTGATGACCTTGCTGCGCAGCAAGGACTTCGGAGTAGAGCTCAAGTTCGGGAACTACCGGTGAGCGCATCGCGTGTGGCGGGCGCGATGGCGCTTTGCGCGTGCGCCGCGCTCGCGTCGGCGGGCGATGTTGCGGCGCAGAAGACCGGCCCCGCGCTCAACGCGACCGAGCGCGCCTTGGTGAAGAGCGTCGACGCGCACAACGCGGACGCGCTGGCTCTGCTCATCAAGGTCGTGAACATCAACAGCGGGACGATGAACTTCCGGGGCGTGCGCCAGGTGGCAGACGTGCTCGCGGCGCAGCTCGACTCGCTCGGCTTCAAAACGAGGTGGGTGGACGGCGCGGGCTTTCATCGCGCGGGGCATCTGGTGGCCGAGCATCCGGGGGCGGGGCCGAAGATCCTGCTGATCGGGCATCTCGATACCGTCTTCGAGCCGGACCATCCGTTCCAGAAGTTCGAGCGGCTCGATGACTCGACGGCGAAGGGCCCGGGCGTGATCGACATGAAGGGCGGCGACGTGATCATCGTGTACGCACTGCGCGCGCTGCGCGATGCGAAGGCGCTCGACAGGATGAACATCACGATCGTGTTCGACGGCGACGAGGAGGAGTCGGGCTCGCCGATCGAGGCCGCGCGCGCGGCGCTCGTCGAGGCGGCGAAGGGCGCGACGGCGGCGCTCGGCTTCGAAGATGGCGCGGGCGATCCGAAGACGGCGATGACGTCGCGGCGCGGCGCCGGATCGTGGTCGCTCGTGTCGACAGGGACGCCGTCGCACTCGGGGCAGATCTTCACTCCCGAAGTGGGTGCGGGCGCGGTGTTCGAATCCGCGCGCGTGCTCAACACCTTCTATACGCAGCTGGGTCACGAGCAGTATCTCACCTTCAATCCCGGCGTCGCGCTCGGCGGCACCGCCGTGACGCTCGACTCGACGGGAACAGTGGGGAACGCGTCGGGGAAGGACAATGTGGTTGCCGAACAGATGAAGGTGACGGGCGACCTGCGCACGATCTCGCCGGCGCAGTTCGAGAATGCGGAGCGTGCGATGAAGGAGATCGTCTCGCATCCGCTGCCGGGGACGCATTCGGAGATCACCTTCGAGACGGGCTATCCGCCGATGGCGCCGACGGCCGGCAACGCGATGCTACTCGAGATCTACGACAAGGCGAGCAGGGATGTGGGGTCGGGTGGAGTAACGGCGGTGGACCCGTCGCACGCGGGCGCGGCGGACATCTCGTTCGTCGCGAATCTCGTTCCGATGTCGATCGATGCGCTCGGGCTCTCGGGGCACGACGATCACACGGACAAGGAGACGGCGGATTTGCGAATGCTGCCGGTGAAGACGAAGCGCGCGGCGGTGATGTTGTTGCGGCTTACGAATGGGGCGGCGAAGGCGCGTTGAAAGAGCGTTAGATGCCGCTGACCAGAGGGTGCATG
>PLMM01000355.1:0-14602 GCA_003142495.1 Gemmatimonadota bacterium
TAGTCGCGCCGCCAGCGACGCGATCCGCACGCTGTGCCCATGCCACATCCGCACCTCGAAGCGCGCCTCCTCGCCGCCCATCACGCGCGCCACCTGATCGGCGAGATGCGAGCGATCCTCGGGGAGCACGAGATCCTCGAGCATCCGCCCCACCAGCTGCACGGGCTGCAGCCCCACCAGCTCCTGCACCGCATCGTTTGCCTCGCGAATGCGTCCGCTCTGCAACACGGTCAACACCGCATCCGGCGCTGCGCGGAAGAGCGTACGAAAGCGCCACTCCGCCTTCCGCAGCGTCTCGACGAGCTCCGCATTCGCCAGCGCCACCGAGAGCAGATCGGCCATCGCCTCGACGTGCGCCATCTCCCGATCCGTGATCGTGCGACGCTCGCGCACGAAGAGCAGCATCGCGCCGATCCGCTCCGCGCGCCGGTGCAGCGGGATCGCCACGAGCCCGCGCGCATCCGTGCACACGAGCACGTCGTCGCCCGCGCGCTCCGTGCTCGCGTCGCTCGTCGTCCACGGATTTCCGTTGCGCGTCACGCGGCCGAGCGTGCTCTCCTGCACGGCGAACGACGCGCCCGCGAGCGCATCACCACGTCCATACGTCGTCGTGATCGAGATGCGCTCATCGCTCACGAGGCCGATCGCGCCGCCATCCGCGCGCATCACGTCCACCGACGCTTCCAGGAATCGCTGCAGCACCTTCGCCGGATTGAGCTCGAGCGCGATCTGCTGCCCCAGCGCCCACATCCGCTGAAGCACCCGATGCGCCTCGGCCAGCTCCTCCGTGCGCAACGCCACCCGCTGCTCGAGTATCGCCGACAGCTCACGCTCGGCCACCGCCACGTGCTCGAGCACCACCGTCGCCTGCTGCTGCGTGACGAGCGCGTGACCGGCGCGGAGCGCGAGCAGCACGCCGAAGGCGAGGAGCCCGAAGCCGAGCAGCGAGCTCGGTGCGCCGCCGAAGGCGACGGAGGCGCCGCTCCACGAGGCGATGAGAATCGCGGCGACGATCGAGAAGGTGCGCACCTTCGCGGACTCGCTCGCAAACATCGGCGACTCGCGCGATTCGGCGAGCGACTGCTGCGGGCGCGGCGCGATCGCGTAGACGAGGAAGATCTCCGTCAGCGTCCAGAGGCCGAAGACGGAGCGCGGCACCGGGAGGCCGTCGAGGAGCACGACCCGGCTGTAGAGAAAGTTCGCGAGCGCGAGCGCTACGAGGCCGAGCGAAAGCCCCGCGGCCATTCGCGAGCCGAGCGCTTCGCCGCGCCAGATGAGGAGCAGCGTCACCAGCACCATGTTCGCGGCGGCGAGGATGTTCCAGGCGAGCGCCAAGAAGCGGAGGAGCGGCGGCGCGCCCTCGCTCTCGCTCATGCCGAGATCGGCCTGCACGACGACCATGGAGACGGCGACGCTGAGCAGCAGCGCGTCGATGAGCACTTCGAAGCGCATCCAGTTGCGATGGCGGTGGCGCGCGAGCACGGCGGTGAGACCGATCGTGATCGTGAGTTGCATGATCGCGCCGGTGGTCGCCTCGAGAAGCGGGCGCACCGGCGACGCGCCGTGCTGGATGACGAAGGCCGCCCAGGAGAGGCGGCCCAGGAAGGCGAACGAGGCGGCGATCGCGATCGCGAGGCAGAGGGTGCGGCGCGTTCCGGTGGCCGTGCGCGTGGCGAAAGCGGCGACGGCAACCGCACCCGCGATCTGCACGACGAGGAGGACGTCGGCGATCAGCGCATCCCGCGAAGTGAACGGGTGCGAGAAGAAGAGGAAGAGAATCGTGGCGACGCACAGTCCCTGCGTTGGACCCGCGAGGGAGGTGGGAAGCCAGCGCGGGAGGGGGCGCGTCATCAGGCTATAGACGCGCGAGGCGTCGGGGAGTTGCTGCCCCGTGACAGCTTCGAGGGGCTAGAGCGAGTTGAGGAAGGACATGAGCGCGTTACGGTCGCCTGGAGACGCCTGACGCACTTTTTCGTGGAGGAAGTTCGTGTGCGCATTCACGACGGGGGTGAGCCCGATTCCCCAGAGCGGCGGCGTGCGCCACTCGGTGCCCGAGGCGAGATAGTCCGGGCGATTGTCGGCGAGCGCCGGGCCCATATCGTGGAGCAGCAGATCCGCGTGACGATCAGGCCGCGCTCGGCACCCGCGTCTTGAACCAAATGTAAAGCGGGGTGCCGAGCAGCAACACGAGAAAGCCCCAGAACACGACCTGCGCTCCCACGCCCCACGTCGTCCACACGAGAAAGAAGAAGCAGACGAGCGCCAGCAGCGACGTCTTGCGCTGCTCGCGCATCGTGAAGCGCTCGCGGTCGCGGCGCGCCAGCATCAGCGCCGCCGCCGAGTTGTAGATGTACGGGAAGAGCGTCCCGAGATTGGCCAGCAGCACGGTGAAGTTGAACACCTCCAGCAGCGTGCTCCCCGGAATGAAGTAGAGCGTCAGCATCAGGCTCGTGATCACGCAGCCACCGATCAGCGCGACGTACGGCGTGCCGAACTTCGGATGGATGCGCGCGAAGGCCGTGAAGAACAGTCCGTCCTGCGCCGCACTGAAGGGGATGCGGCCGGCCATCAAAATCCAGCCATTGAGCACGCCGATCGACGCCCCGATTGCCGCCACACTCACCGCCACCGCCGGCCACTCACCGAGCGTCTCGCGCACCGCGAGCTCGAGCGGGCGCGCCGATGATGCGATCACGTCATTCGGCAACGCGCCGATCACCGCCACGGCCGAGAGCAGAAAGATCATCGTCGCCAACCCGTAGCCGAGCAGCGTGCCGAGTCGAATCGTTCTCTGCGGCGTCTGCATCTCCTCGGCCGGCACCGTCGCCGACTCGATGCCGGCATAGGCCCAGACCATCAGCGCCGAGCCCGCCGCGACGGGCGTCCATGTGCCCTTCGGATGGAAGGGATGGAAGTTGGCGGGATTGAGCTTGAAGAGTGCGAGCGAGAGGAGCACGAGCGGCACGATGTTGATCAGCAAAATCGATTTCTGCACGCGCGCACTCTGCTTGACGCCGAGGATGTTGACGCCGCAGAGAATCCAGACGACGCCCTGCGCGAGCGCGAACTGTCCGAGATGACTTTCGGCGAGCTTGGGCGAGAAGGTGACGGCGTAGCCTATCGCGCCGGTGACGATCGCCGCGTTGCCGACGACGGCGCTGAGCCAGTACATCCAGACGGTTTGAAAGCCCGCGAACTCACCGAACGCCTCGCGCGCGAAGACGTATGGGCCGCCGGTTCGCGGATAGCGCGGGCCGAGCTCCGAGTAGAGAAGCGCGAGGAGGAGAAAGCCCGCCGCGGTAATGACCCACGACACGAGCCCGATCGGGCCGGCGACGGCGGCGACCGATGCGGGAAGTGTGTAGAGCGATGTGCCGAGCATGTTGCCGGCGACGAGAGCGACCGTGCCGAAGAGCGTCAGGTCGCGCAGCAGGGCGCGTTTAGGCGGAGCGGCTGCGGTCATCGTGGCCGGGGAGAGGGAGCTAGCGGATGATCATGAAGAAGCGACTCCACCGGAACGTCCAGTCCTGCAGATCGAACGAGAAATAGATGAAGAGCGGACGGCCGCGCACGTTTGCGAGCGGCGCAAAGCCGTACATCCGCGCGTCGACGGACTGATAGCGGTTGTCGCCGAGCCCCATGAGATGCTTGGGCGGAACGAGGAGCGGTCCCCAATCATCGTGCGTCGGTACAGCGGGCGGCGCGCCGAAGCGCGAGCCCTTCACCTCGAAGCCGTGCTGCCAGGCATAGTACGGCGAGGATTCATTCTGCGCGAGCGGATCGGCGAGTGCGCCGTAGCCCTGGCGCTGCGCGATACCGTTGATGTATACGAGCCCCTTGCGCATGTAGATCGTGTCGCCGGCGACGGCGACGACGCGCTTGACGACCACTGGGGTGGGATCATCGGGAATGAAGTCGCAGCGCGTGTTCGGGATGCAGCTCTGCGTCGGCGATTCGTAGACGACTACGCTGCCGCGCTTGGGCGAGGTGAAGCCCGGCATTCTGAGATTCGTGAACGGAATGTGCGCGCCGTAGGAGAGCTCGTCGACGAAGAGGAAGTCGCCGACGAGGAGCGTCGGCTCCATGCTCCCCGACGGGATGTGGTATGCCGCGATCAGAAAGATTCGAATGAAGAGAAAGATCGCGGCGGCCCAGGCCAGCGACGTCACTCCCTCGCGCGTGATGATGGGATCGCGCGCGCCTTTCCCCTTTCTCGCGGAGGCGACGACGGACTTCCTGGCGGGTGTGCGCGTACTGCGTTTTCTGGCTGCCACTGCACTCGTGAGCTGAGGGACACCTGCTGGCGGACGTTCGATATTCCGCGCGCGTGGGGGTAGAGCACAAGCCCCACACGCCGGATGCAGCGAGGGGGCGCCCCGGATCGAGAGCGCCCCCTCTACCTACACTCCCAACCGGGCGAGTGTTACTTGATGTGCTTGTTGACGAGCTTCGTCATCTCGAACATCGAGACCTGCTTCTTGCCGCCGAACACCTTGAGGAGCTTCTCGTCGGCGTTGATGTTGCGACGCACCTTCGCATCCTGCAGGCCGTTCCTCTTGATGTACTGCCAGAGCTTCTTGGTTATCTCCGTGCGCGGCAGCATTCCCGAGCCGACGACTGCGGCGAGCGACTCGTCCGGCTGCATCGGCTTCATGAACGCCGCGTTCGGCGTGCGCTTCTTCTTCGGCGCCGCCTTCTTCGCAGCCTTCTTCACCGTCTTCTTCTTGGTCGCCTTCTTCGCGCCCGACTTCTTTGCGGCTTTCTTTTTTGTGGCCATCGAGATTTCTCCGGAGTGGTGAAAGGATCTCGTTCATCCTCTGAGAACGGGTCCATCGAAGGCGGAAGGTATAGGGAGTCGCGAAGGATGCAATAGGGAGAGAAGACTGTGACGCCCGTTACGGAGAACTTTTTTCGCCGGCGCGCGCTCCCGTTCGCCGCCCTCCCTGCTCACTGCATCCGGCGAATCATCCCCGTGATCAGCTTCAAACCGAACTCGATGTTGGCGATCGAGAGCCGTTCATCGACGCCATGCACCCCGCGCTCCTCTTCCTTGTTTTCGACGATGTACGGCTCGAGACCATACGCCTGAATCCCCGCGTGGCTGTACGTCGGACGGTCCGTCGCCCCCGCCGCGAGCGGCGTCGTGACCGGTACGCCGGGGAGCATTTCGTGAATCTGCGCCTCCACCGCGCGCACCAGCGCCGTGTTGATGTCCGCGCTGTAACTCGGCATGACGCCCGGCATTACCTCGATGTGGACGCTGCTGTCGCCGATCACGCGCGCGAGCTCGCGCTTGAACGCGGTCGTGTCCTCATCGGGCATCAACCGGATGTCCAGCTCGGCAGACGCGACCGGCGGAATGATGTTCGTCCGGTTCGATCCGGTGAGCACGGTGGGCGCGATCGTGTTCCGCAAAATCGCGTTTCGATACGGATCGCTGAGGATGAAGGCGCGCCCGCGCGGCGTCGCCAGCGCGGCCTTCGCGTTGGCGAGCCAGGTGCGATGCTCCCCCGTTTCCAGCGTCGCCTCCGCCTTGAAAAAGCGATCGACGGCGGGGAGAAGATGTATGGGCGTTTGCCACGCCGCGGCGCGCGCCACTGCGCGCGCCAGTCGCGGAACCGGATTGTCGGCGCGCGGAATCGAGCCGTGCGCCGTGGTGCCGTGCGCGACGAGCCGCAGCCAGTACGCGCGCTTTTCCGCCACGCCGATCGCGAACCACTTCACCACGCCGTTCTCGACGTTCGTCCCTTCGCCCTCGGTGATCAGAAATTCCACGTCCTTCAAAAGATCGGCGTGGTTGTGCGTGAAGATCACCGCGCCGGTTCCCTCCACCTCCTCATCCGAGTTCGCAATGAAGACGATGTCGCGCGTGAGATGCACGCCGGCGCGCTTGAGTGCGACCATCGACATCAGGTGGATGATCCCCTCGCTCTTCATGTCGAGCGCGCCGCGCCCCCACACGTAGCCGTCCTTCACCGCTCCCGAAAACGGCGGCACCGACCACAGCTCCGCGTTCGACGGCACGACGTCCATGTGGTGCACGAGCGCGATCGCCTTCTGCGATCCGTCGCCCTTGAGCCGCGCGTAGAAGTTCGCGCGCCCCTTCCCGAGCTCCGCCGTGTCGAGGATCTCGCCCTCGATCCCCTCCTTCGCCAGAAATGACTGCAGCCACTTCGCCGTGGCGAGCTCGTTCCCCGGCGGATTCGTCGTGTTAATCTGCAGGTATTCGGACATCGCGCGGACGGTTTCATCACGCAACGCGGCGTAGTCGATCTGCCTCTCCTGCGCCCTCGCGCCGCGCGGCGCGAGAGCGGCGAGGGCGGCGAGGAGCGCGAGCGCGGACGGGATCGAGCGCGGCGAGAGGCGAAAAAGACGCACGTGGCTCCAGGAAGTGAGTTTGCAACACCACCCAACGTACGCCGCGGCGGGCGCAGCCGGAACGTGAGCACCGCCACGGCGTACTAGCGATGGGTGTCCGTGCGAGCGAACGGCGAGCTTCGCGCGGCGAGTGACTCCAGGGGTGCAACCGGGGTTTCTCTCGTGAATCGGCGCGCTGCTAACGTGCTCCGGACGCACTCGTCAAGTGGCGTTTGCGACTTGGGTCACGCGAAAGTCGCATCAAGAAATCTTTCCTCGTCGTTAGCTGGCTCCGGTTGCCTCATTTTTGGGCTCGCCCTGTGCAATACCATCGTCCGTCGTGCGAATCTCGCCGTGTGCGCTGCGCTCCGCGCCCGCCCACCCTTCCGCCGTCGAGTACATGCTCCCTCGTATCGTCCTTGTCGTCTACGGCATCGCGCTTCTTCTGCTGTCGCTGGTCAGCCTGAATCGCTATGTGCTCGTCACCTTCTATCGGCGTAGCCGCGCGCGCTGGCTCGATCACCCGCCAGCGCTCACGGACGCCGAGCTGCCGCGCGTCGTGCTGCAGCTCCCGATCTATAACGAGCGCTACGTACTCGCCCGCCTCCTCCGCTCCGCGAGCGAGCTCGACTATCCGCGCGAGCTGCTCTCGATTCAGCTCCTCGACGACTCGACCGACGACACGGTAGAGCTCGCGCGCAGTCTCGTCAATCGCTACCGCGCGCAGGGCTTCGACATCACGCACATTCACCGCGCCGATCGTGAGGGTTACAAGAGCGGCGCGCTCGAGAACGGGCTGCGGCACACGACGGCCGAGTACGTAGCGCTCTTCGACGCGGACTTCGTGATTCCGCACGACTTCATTCGCGCGATGCTTCCGCACATGCGCGATCCGACGGTTGGAATAGCACAGGCGCGCTGGGGCTATCTCAACGAGGAGTACTCGACGCTCACGCGCGCGACGGTGATGGGACTCGACGCGCAGTTCGCCATCGAGCAGACCGGCCGCTACTACGGAGGCCTCCTCCTCGGCTTCAACGGCACTGGCACCATGCTGCGCACGCAGTGCATCGCCGATGCCGGCGGCTGGCAGCACGACACGATCACCGAAGATCTCGACTTGAGCTACCGCGCGCAGCTCGCTGGGTGGCGTATCGCGTACGTGCCGAACGTCGTCTGTCCCAGTGAGCTCCCTGCGGACATCCACGGTCTCAAGGCGCAGCAGTTTCGCTGGACGAAGGGGACGCAGGAAACCGCGAAGAAGATGCTCGGCCCTCTCCTCTGCTCGACGCTGTCGCCGTGGCTCAAGCTGCAGGGCGCGCTGCACCTGCTCTCGAACAGCACGTATCCGGTGCTCCTGCTCATCGGGATCATCAATCCGCTCGTCGTCGTCATCGCGCACCAGAGCAATGTCCGAATCGCATGGCCCATCTCCGCGTACTTCATCTTCTCACTCTTCGGCACGTACTCGTATCATGCCGAGGCGGAGCGCGCGCTGCACAAGGATTGGCTGAAGCGAATGATGCTCTTCCCAGCCTTTCTCGCGCAGTCGATCGGCTTGAGTGTGAACAACGCGAAGGCGGCAACCGAGGCGTGGTTTGGGATCAAATCGGGATTCATCCGCACGCCGAAGTACGATCTCACGCGCCGCGAACAGCGCTGGCACCAGCTGCACTATCGCAGCCGCTTCAGCGCGACGGTTTACGTCGAGCTCGCGATGGCGATCTACACCACGGCCGGACTCGGCTACGCGATAGCAACGAAGGAGTACGGGGCGACGCCCTTTCTGATTCTGTTCGCGGCGGGCTACTGGCTCGTGGCCGGCTACTCGATTCGCCACGCGCTCGTGCGGGTGACGTGGCGGACACGGGCAACGGTGGCGCACGTGGAAGAGCTGGCCGAGGCGATGTCGCCGGAGCCGATGGGCGCGCGCGCGATGTCGGCGATGTCGGAGCGGTGATCATGCGACGTGCGGCGGCTGCCACACTGCTCCTGCTGCTCTCGGCGGCCGCGTGCGGTGGCAGCGATGAGCCGCTCGTCGCGAAGACGGTCACGATCACACCCGATCTCACCGGCTACAGCGCAGTGCAGCTCCGCGCGTCGAACACTCGCGCGCGCGAGCAACCCGCCGGCACATTCAGCTATCTCCTGGTGGATGGCGCCATCGACTGGTACGTCTTTGCGACGCATCTGCAACCGGGACGCGCCTATCGCATTCTGCTCACCGCCGCCGACGGAAAGGAATACGCCATCGCGAGTCGCCGCTCCGGCGCCGATGGCTCGCTCGGCGCGCACGGGGTGGAGACGGCGCTAATGAATCGACAGTGCGTCGGCGCCGAGGATCCGTCGCGCCGGCCCCTCGCATCCGCGAGATCGCTGCGCGTGGCAGTGAAGAGCGACGGAAGCGCGCGTGGAGCGAGTGGCAACGACGTGCTCGGCTCGCGGAGCGCGCTCCCGTGCGGAGGGAATGGCGACGGGGTGTTCGACTACGTGCTGCAGTCCACGGACTCGGTGGCGCTCGACCGGTAGCGCGTCGCGCTCACTTGGCGAGAATCGTGAACGTCTGCTCGCGAATCGACCCCGGTTTGTGCCAGAAGAAGCGCGGCAGGCGACCCGCGAGCGCAAAGGAGCGCGAGAGCACGGGGTGAAAGCCCGCCGCCTCGAAGTCGGCGGCCCCGAGCTTGTACCAGCTCGGCCCGAGGTCGGTATCCCAGAACACGACGGTGCCGGGCGGCGTCGCGCGCAGCCGCTTGAGCATTTCCGCGGTGTCGGAAGAGAGCGGAAACCAGCCGTCGTTCGTGCAGGCGAGCCTGATGCACATGTCGGCCTGGCTGGCGATCAGGTGATCGACCGGAAATTTCGGTACCGCCTCGATCATCTCGCGGATCGCCCACGTGTCACGCGACCACGGCATGTCGTCGACGTAGCGGAGCGCGGACTGCAGCGCGGCGGCGAGCACGGTCGTCGCGATCGCGAGGTAGAGCGCGCGTGAGCGTTTCGCAATTGCGTCTGCAATCGCGTTCCACCCCACGAGCATGATGAGCGCGGACGCGGGCGCCACGCAGACGAAGTAGCGCGGATAGCCGGCCGATCCGAAGAGCCCGAAGCTCCAGAGCACCGTGTGGACGACGAGGATGAAGAGCACGCTGCTCGTCAGATCGCTCGCGCGACGCTTCGCGAGCAAAATCCCGAGCCCGACCGCGAACGGCGCGAGCAGCCACCCACCGAGAATCTCGGCGCTCCGGCGAATGTAGTCGAAGGGGGAGCCGTGCCCGTACGCCGCCTCCGACGGAGACCAGTTGCGCGGCCAGTTGTGAAGAATCCAGAGCGGATCGTGAGTGATTGCGAGTGCCAGCAGCCACCACGCCAGCATCCCGACGCCGAGCGTGCGGAGCGCGAGCGCGCGACGCACAGGTGACTGACCGCTGTCGCGTGCCAGAAGCACCCATAGGCCCCAGAGCGCGACAATGAAAAATCCCTCCGGGCGCGCGAGCGGCAGCAGCGATGCGAGAAACATCGCGGCGCCGTCGAAGTGCGCGTGGCGCAATCGCAGCGCGGAAACGAAAACGAGAGCAAAGAGCGGCTCCGTCATCGTCTCGGAGCTCAGAAGCAGGTAGCTCGACTGCAGGAAGAGCAGCGGGATGACGAGCGAGGCACGCTCGAGCCCCATCGCCACTGCGAGGCGCCACGTCTGGTACGCGGTGGCGATGCAGATCAGCACCGTGAGCATCTTCGCCACGGGATATCCCGCGAGCGCGGGCACGGCGTAAAGCAGCGTGAAGAGTGGCCGCCCCCACACGTCGACGAGGCGCCACGGCTCTCTCCACGAGTCGCGCGCATACAGAAAGTGGGTGCCTCCGTCTTGCTGATAGCTGTCGGGATACAGAGCCACGAGAGCCGCGCCCACGATGAGCGCCGCCAGCAGCCAGAGCGCCGCTGCGCGCGCATCGGAGAGGCGCCGGGGAGGTGCCGTTTCGTTCGTCATCGCGCGGGAATCGTGTAGGCGGGCAGCGGCTGCATCGTCTTCGTCGCGAAGTCGAATAGGTATGGTATCCGATCCGGCGCGGCGCGAAGAAGCCGCTCGTCGTCGACGCCGCGATCGTTCACGATCCACGTCTGCGCGGTCGCCAGCGGCGGAGAGTTCTGAATGAGATTCTGCTGACATCCCTCACCCGCCGCGTAGCGCACGAAGACGATCTTTCGCGCGCCGGGGAGTGAGTCCACCGCCTGGTGAAAGAGGCGGTGCGGGAGATCTCCAATCGACTTGAAGTGGCTGACCATCCGCACCGCATCACGCGTCGGCATGATCGCGAGCACCGAAAGCGCGAGCATGCACCACCCCGCGAAGCGCGCGCCTGGTTCTCGCGACGTTGCTGCGTCGCGAGTGCGCCTCCAACGTCGCCCGATCGCCGCGATCACCAGCCACACTCCCGCGGCAGCGAGCAGCGCGCACACCGGCTGCGTCTCCAGATAGTAGACCGTCCAGTCCGCATTGTGCGCGTACGTCGAGTACGCGAGCACGAGCACGACGCTCGTCGCGACCATGAAGCCCAGCTCCATGGGACTCGCGAGTGCGCCGAGCACGGCGAAGATGATGAGGCCACGCCGCCGATCGGCGAAGAACGCGTTGATCACTTCGCGCGTCCGCGCGTACAGATCGCGGGGAATGGCCGCCACCACGTGTCCGCGGTGCGCCGACCCGTACGATTGCTCGAAGCACGCAATCTCGGGCGAGGCCTCGCGCAGTAGTGGCGTCTCGCGCTGACCGAAACCGGGAATGTCATACGGCATGTATTGATCGGTGTAGAGCATCAACGGCGTGACGCGCCAACTCCCGGTGGTCTTCGCGCTCCAGAGCGGCAGCACCGCAAGAAACGCGCAGCCCACCGCGAGAGCCGCAACGAGCGGCAGCCACGCGCGGCGCTGCCGCACCAGAAAGAGCACCGCTGCTCCCACCGGAAGTGCGAACGCCACCGCCGTGAGCGGCCGCGTGATCGCCATCCATCCGATACACGCCGCCACCAGCATCAGCTGCCACGCGCGACGGTCGTCGCGCCAGCGCAGCAGCGCCCACCATCCACACAGCCAGAGTGCCTGCGTCAGCATCTCGGAGAAGTACGACGGGCGAAAGGTTGTCGTCTCCGTCGCGAGTCCCAGCCATATCATCCAGGCGAAGATCCCGACCCACACGTTCACGATGCGGCGGCCGAGCACGAAGATCAGCGCGCCGGCGAGTCCGAGCATGATGACGGGCATGAGTCCGGGGCGGTCGAGCCAGATGCCCGGCGTGAGCATCAGCGCATTCCCCGGCGCGTACTTCTCCGCGAATCGGGGCGTCACGAGCACGTGCGGCTGCTCGAAAAACTCCGGGATCGGCGCGGAGTCGGTCCACTTGCCGGCGGCGAACAATCTCGCCTGCAGGATGTACGCGGCTTCGTCGTGCACGAGCGGCAGCTCGCGCAGCGAGCCCCACTCGTGGCGGAAGGTGAGCGCCGAGATGACACCGACGGCGAGCACCGCCCATCGCGTCGACAGCACCCTCTCGACGCCGCCAAGACTCGGCACGCGCATGCGGAGAAGCGCGAGCGAGAGTGCGCCCACGACGAGCGGCACGAGCGCGTACAGCACCAGTGTCGTGTCGCCCGAGTGGCGCCATGAGAACCACGAGAGCGTTTGGTCGATCAAAGTGCCTGATGCGAGAGTGATGCGCGTCTACTTCGAGCTGTCGAGCGCGGCCGCGCCTGTGCCGGCGAACTCTGCCACCTGATCCTCGAGCAGCAGGTACTCGAAGTTGCCGTCGCCGTTGCCGTGACAGGCAAGCTGCGCGCCCGGCGTGGTGGGCGCGACGCCGGGCATCGGTCCGCTCGCCGGGCTGCCGTCACGCTTGATCCAGAACTTGAGGCGATGCTTGCCCGCGATCGACCTCGGCGCGTCGAAGTTGGTGCCCACGCATTCGCCTTCCGCGAATTGGGTGAGGGTGGTGTCGATGGACAGCGCGCCGCGCGCGTCCGGCGAATAGCTCGCCACGGTATAGATCGCGTCGTCCACCTGCATCTCGAGCTCATAGCGATGCCCGCTCGGGAGCCCGGACGCGTGGAGCGTGAAGTGAAGCGCCGCTCCGCTGGGGGCGTACACGACCTCACCGGTCGCGCCACCTGCCGACGGCGAAATCCGCACGAAGCTGGAGTTCTTCTGCGAAAGCGTGATTCGCCTCATCCCGTCGGCGCGCGCCTGCTCCGGCGGAGTATTCGAGCGTGCGAAGAAGAACACGACGAGCGCGGTCGCCGCGAGCGCCGGGAGGAGCGCCTTGAGCAGCGTCGCAATCGGAAAACCCTGGCGCGCGCCATCGGGCATCGGTGGTCCAGCGTCGCTTGGCATCGGTGCAGTCTCCCGGATGGCGGAGCTACTGTCAATCGCGCCGAGAAAAGTGTATGGCCACGCGTTCAAAAGGCCACTATTGACTTTCAAACAGTCGATTCATACACTTGTTTGAATCGCACTGACGCCCCTGCCACACCCGCTCTCGATCACCCCCCCATGAATCGCAAACGCACCATCATCGTCGTCGCTGTCGTGCTCGCCATTGCCGCCGGCGCCTACGTCATCTTCGCCCCCGCAAAACCACTCGTCCTCACCGGCATCGTCACCACCAACGACGTCATCGTGAGCCCACAGGTCGGCGGCCAGGTCCAGAAGCTCCTCGTCAACGAAGGCGATTCCGTGGTTGCCGGCCAGCTCCTCGCCGTCATCTCGGCCGGCGAGCTCGCGGCCGACCAAGCGTATTATGCCCACAGCGCCGAGGGGATGGCGACCGAGGTACGCCAGACCGAGTCGGCGGTGCGCTACCAGCAGCAGCAGATGACGCAGCAGGTGCGCCAGGCCGAGGCCACGGTGGCGAGCGCGGAGGCGCAGCGGGCGCAGGCGGCGGCTGATCTCGCCAATGCGCAGACTAACTACGATCGCTACGTCGCGCTCCTCAAGAGCGGCGCTATCTCGCAGCAGAACGTCGACCAGCAGCGCACCGAGCTCCTCGTCGCCAAGGCGAAGTCCGAGGCGGCAGACCGGCAGGCGGACGCGCAGCGCGCCGCGCTCGAGCTCGCGCGCGGGCAGGCCGAGCAGGTGTCGATGAAGCGGAGCGCGCTGGTGGGCGCGCAGCAGCAGCGCGCCGCCGCCGCCGCGCAGACCGCGAAGGCCGACGTCCGTCTCGCCTATACGGAGATTCATTCTCCCTTGAACGGCGTCGTCGACGTGCGCGCCGTTCGCGCCGGCGAGGTGATAGCCGCCGGCTCGCCGATCATGACGCTGATCAACCCCGACGATCTCTGGATCCGCGCCGACGTCGAGGAGAGCTACATCGGGCGCATCCGGCTCGGCGACAAGCTCAAGGTGCGCCTCCCCTCGGGCGAGGTGCGCGACGGGACGGTCTTCTTTCGCGGCGTCGACGCGGGCTTCGCGACGCAGCGCGACGTGAGCCGCTCCAAGCGCGACATCAAGACGTTCGAGATCCGTCTCCGCGTCGACAACAAGGATCGCCGCCTTGCGACGGGAATGACGGCGTACGTGATGCTGCCGGTGTCGTGATGGAAGCCGCAATCAATGTGAAAAACATCGTCAAGAAGTTCGGCGACTTCACCGCGGTCGACGACGTCTCCTTCACCGTCGAGCGTGGCGAGATCTTCGGCCTCCTCGGCCCCAACGGCGCTGGGAAGTCGACGATCATCCGCATGCTCACCACGCTCATTCCGCCGACATCCGGCACCGCGGAGGTGGATGGCATCGACGTCGTCAAGAATCCCGACGGCGTGCGCAAGGTGATCGGCGTCATTCCGCAGGCGCTGACGAGCGATCTCGAGCTGAGCGTCTACGAGAATCTTCTGATCTTCGCGAAGCTCTACGGCGTGCCGCGCGAGAAGCGCAACGCGCTCATCGCCGGTCTGCTCGAGCAGGTCGAGCTCACGAAGTGGGCGAACGAGCAGGTGAAGAAGCTGTCGGGCGGCATGCGCCGGCGCGTGGAGATCGCGCGCGGACTCGTGCATCAGCCGCGCGTGCTCTTTCTCGACGAGCCGACCACGGGGCTCGATCCCGTGTCGCGCGCCGCAGTATGGGAAATGGTGCGCAAGATCAAGGCGCAGCACGAGCTCACGGTGCTGCTCACCACGCACTACATGGACGAGGCGGACAACTGGTGCGATCGCATTGCCATCGTCGACCACGGACATCTGATGGCGCTCGACTCGCCGATCCG